>JALUTL010000321.1 GCA_027016475.1 Candidatus Heimdallarchaeota archaeon | reverse complement strand
TGAGTGTAGGTGAATGAAATGAAATGATCGATCCTGAATCATAGTCTTCATCATAGTAATTCGATGAACCGGATTCCGCTACCTCGATCTGCAAAAAAAACATTTCTGTGGTATTGATCAGAAACGGCAAGCTCTGTCCTGATTGAATCAGTATCGTAAATGCTACATCAAAAAGCACACTGAGTGGCCGTTCTTGCTCTTTTTCAATTGCTGGATTGGATAGTTGATTCATTCTCACTGCTCGAGGTACTTGCTCGAACATCCCATTCATCAGAGGATTGTTGACATTTTGCGTCAGGGGATTCCCGAGATTCGAATATAGTGTATTTCCACGAGCTATGGATGTTGAAGTGTATGTAAATGCGCTTGAGGCTGAAAAAAGGTATTGTACACTCGTCGTATCTCCTTCATAAGTCACTCCGGATGAAGTGGTGCCTGGTGGTACAATATAGTAGCTCCACATGCCGCCGTATGGGAAAGGCGTAACGCTATCCCTGTCCATTGGAATTTGAACTAGAGGTGCAATGTTTGCCCATGACGGTACTAATCCAAACCCCAACAAGACAATAAGGGATGCTATGCTTGCATATCTTTTTGTATGCATGGCAATTCAAATTGCAATCCAGAGAAAAAGGTTTCTAGGCTAAGTTGAACCCATTCATGAAATTAACCAAAAATATATTTGAATAAACGATTTACCCGATTTCGAACATTTAATTAATTCCAGAAAGCCGGGAACTATGTGAGCAAATCGACGACCCCGATTTCCTTTTTGGAACTTTCTCCTGTCCTGATCCACTATTTTATTGGCTTTTTTATTTTTCGGGGATTTTTTGATACCTTTCCGCTGTACCTTCAATTGAAATTCAATATGACTGATGTAGAAACTGTAGGGCTTTGGGCGCAGATTGGAGGTGTCGCCTTTTTTGTTGGTGCTGCCACTCGCCTTCCTGCCGGCCTTCTTTCCGATCGAATTGGACGAATGCGTGCTTTTGCCTTGGGGTATACCTTGTACATAACTTCCTTGCTTCTCATCTATTTCTTTCAGCTTCCATTGGTGTATACTATTGCATTGGGCGCAATAAGGTTTGGTGTGAACACTTTTGCAATGACTGGACGAGCAATTGTTTCTGCCGCAAAAAGGGACAAGGGGCTGAAGAACGGTCTTTTGTCTTCGATGGTTGGGTTGGGGAGCTTTCTTGGCCCCTACCTGTTTGCATCTATCTTGGAACACTATCCTCCGGACACCATCATTTTTGTGGGAATATTTCTGATACTGCTTGACATCACATTTTTTATTGTGGCGCTGAAAGTTGTTCCCGAATTCTTCAAGTCACGATACCCTGAATTTGAAATGGAAATTGATTTTGCCCCTGTGGTTCGTCGACATAGGCTGCATCTTGCAGCATTGGGAAAAAATGGCGTTTGGGAGGCAATGGTGCTGTTTACTTGTGCTGGACTCATCTACGGATTGATAACATCCGTGTACGCTATTTATGGGTACAACATTCTCGAGCTTAGCCTTTCCTTAGTCGGCCTTATTTCCGGTGCAGGACCTTTGGTTCAGGTGTTTTGGGCACCCACTGTTGGAAAGCTGTACGACTATGTAAAGGATGAGGATGTTCGAGTCATAGGATGGCTGTTTGCAGTATTGGCCACTGTCTGTGTTTCAATGTCAAAACTGCATCTTGCCTTTTACGTCATGGGCTTTATCATGATAAATCTGGCTGTGTCCACGTACTTTACAATGGAAATCACCCGAATTGGCAGGATTGTGGATCGAGGAGAGTTTTCTTTTGTTTTTGGCATCGTAACTTCGCTCAGTATCCTTGGCACTGCCATTTCAAACTATCTTTCTCCAATATTTTATTCTCGAAGCCCAGAAGGAACATTCATTGCATCAACAGTTCTCTCAACCCCTGCATTGGCTCTTGTGGTTGTCATGAGAAAAAAGCACTTAAGGGAAAGGCTTTCGCATCACTCTTCTCCCCAAAAGCAGTAGGGCTAAGATCGTTACCATCTGCGGATATGGGCTTTCAGAAGTTGAAGTTTCCTGCAAGGTGATGAATGCAAGTTTAAGTCCTCCTTTTAGTAGATGTGTGGCATTTGATCCGAAGAAATAACCGCCTGAAAAAGCCAACGAATTGACGGCCAATCCATGAATTGGAATGTAGGACGAAGTGTTGAGCATAACTGCTCCGTCCTCCCCTAGAATGAAGGCATTGGTGCTGTTTGAACTAATTTTTGATCCTGAAACGGGTATCTGGGAAATTTTGGTGAGAAATCCTCCTGCGCTCTTGAAGACCTCCACCTGCCCTCCAACAATTATCAAATCTCCAGAAACAATGGCTAGATCGTTTACATATGTGCTTTCCAATGAGTATTCCGAAATTAGCACCGGATTTGATGGGATTGACACATCCAAAACATTCACCTTGCGAAGGTCTCCTTCATATGCATAAAGGTATGGATATGCCAACGCAAGCCGTTCATAGTCTCCCACTAAAAGGTTGTAGGGTGATCCCCCACCAAGCAATGTTGGGAGACTGATCCTGGAATAGTTAATAATCACAAAGGCTGTATGGTAAACCAAATACGCCAATCCATCATGGAAAATCATGTCATCATACTTTCCTTCGATTGCATTGACCAAAATCGGGCTTGATGGGTCTGTAATGTCGTAAAACCTAACGGAATCATCAAAAAGTAATGCAACGAGACTATCTGAAATTTTTTCAATCTTCTTCGCTGTTTGTGAAGTCGAAATATTTGCAATTGGCTCAAATGCCTCTGAATATATCACAACACTATCTGATTTGGCAACAAACAAATAGTTATTCACAACCGCAAGGAGGTAATTTGTTGCGCTTCCGAAATGGTATTGGGTTATTGGTGGAACTATTGGCGATATGTTGTCCAAATCCTGTACTATCATTGCCCCATTGTTAACGGAATACAGTTTGGTGTCGGCAATGACCGCATTCCATCCCGCAGATGTCATAACACCCTGAATCACTCCACTGCGATCCATTACTGTTACCAGATTGCCAGAATAAACAAAAAGATGGGTTCCGTTTGAAACAAATTCCTCAGCTGAAATACCAACTCTGGCCGTTAACTGTTGATCATGGAGAAGCTTCATTCCTGTACCCGTAAGGATTGCCAGTGTTTCTTCCATGATGTCCATGTCTTTGATTCGTTCGGCTAAAATCCCTTTGAAATTCACTTCAGGGCTAGTGGAAAATTCAAAGATTCGATCAAACTCGTTTCTTGCAAAAAGGCTATTCCCAATCTGGTAAAAACCGTAAATTTCTCCAACATAAACATCTTTAATTTGTATGGTGTGCAGAAACTGTATCCCTTTTGGATCCGTAATATTGTATACCCTTATATGGTCAAAAGTTGCCCGTGCAACCAAAAATCCCTGAAATACGGTGAATTCTTTTATCCCAATGATCTTGGTGTTGGAAATGAATTTTGGCTCGTCTGACGATGATATGTTGTAAATGGAAAGCCCTGCAAATGTGCTATAGACATAGAGCAATCCATTGTAAATGTCAAAATAGTCGATGTCCAATCCGGAAAAGTTCAATTCGGTTACTTCTTTTGAGGCATCTCCTGTCTTCAATACAACAAGGTTTCCTTCTTCACTGAGCGAATAAATCCTGCCATCATATTCAACCAGCCGTGTATACATCTTGTCCCGTTTTACAGCATATGGTGATTTTATCAACGTAGGATACTGGTAGACCATCAGACCATCTTTTTTTGAAAGAACCTGCAAAAAGCCATCTACTGAATGAACCGATACCGTATCGGATACTTGAAAGGCGGCTTGAACCATTGGTACACCCGCTATATCCCATAATGTGAGTGAATATTCTGTCCCAATAAACAAGAGATTTTTATCAAATGCCATAAAACGTACGGGGGCTCCCACCGAAAATGATGAGGCAGTAGTAATGTTGTTTGTATTCCGAACATCAATGATCTGAATTTCATCCCCCATTACAATCGCTCCACTACCTTGGTTTGAGACTATTAGTTTTTGAATCGGACGATTCAAATCGTAGGTTGAGGTAAGCCATGGATTAATTGGATCCGAAATGTCAAGGACAAACAGCTTCTCGCTTCCTGTATGGAAGAACACCTTGTTTTGGAATACCTGAAACTCAGTCATCGATTGGCCTGTATTACTCAATGCAATTGGGTTTTTGGGAAATTTCAAATCCAGTATCTCAAACCGTCCATCTTCAGTGGAAAGGAATCCTATTGTTCCGGCAATGAAAAAATGCTTTGCATTTTTGGTGTAAGTGGCGATTTGCACTGGATTTTCTGGTTTGAATACATTGAATACCACAATATTGCCGTCATCAAGTGTCGCAAAAAGATAGAAGCCGCTAAAATTAACGTCGATTACACTTGCATTCAATTTCATGCGTGAAATGGGTGTTGGTGCACTTGGTGATGAAACATCCATAATCATAAACCCATTTTCTCCCAGCGCAAGGAATGCCAAACGCTTATTGACTACCATAGCATGAATGTCGGATGTCATATCCGTACTAACTTCTGTTTGGATTTCTGCCTCCATTATTGGAAGCAAATTATTTTGCCCCACTGCAAAAGCGGCCGAGAGTATGAGCACTATTGCGAGACCTACCAACCTCATCAAAATGATCAAAATTGTTAATTTTATAAAAAAAGGAAAGTTGTAGTGCAAACCAAGAATGGTTTTCCTATATGCTTCTGGCCTGTGAAGCCCAATTTATCCAGTCTGCCACTTCTTCTAAATCTGGAATTGCTCCATTTCGCAAAATTCTTTCTCCTTCCTTGGTTGAAGCTACTTTTCGAATTTCCTTCCGCAGTTGCTTGGGAATCTGCTTTGCAATCTGTTCCGGCTCTTCAAATCCTGCCAAATGAAGAAGTTGGACATCATGTCCCCTGACATTCGGAATGGTCAATTGAAGGCGGGCGACCTTTTGCCACCGGTCAACAGTTGCGGCGTCATAGCGTCGGTCTTCCAATTTTGCGGCGATTTCATCGGCCTTTGTTGCTAGAAGATCCTTGACTGTCACAATTCCAATCTTGTTCAATCGCTCTGCTGTCTTGGCCCCAATTCCCGGTGCTTCCTCCACAGGGTCATCCAATTCCAAATAGAATCTTGCATCTCTTTCTTGCTTCCTGTCTTCCACAGATGTTTTGGAGGATTTTGCTTGTGCTGTCAGTTTTTCCCCTTTTGCCTTTTGAGGCGTTTTCTTTTGACTTGGGAGTTTTGGAGGTTGTTTATCCAACTCCGCTAATGATATCCTGAGAACTTCTCTGGCATGGGTTTTGCGCACCTCCATGTCATCCTCTCCCAAATTCTTGACAACTTTGCCTGTTTCCTGTATTTCTCGATACGTCGCCTCAATTATCTTCCTGATTTTGACATCTTCAATCTTTCGAGTAACCCAGAACATGGGCACTTGAAGCCTTTCAATGAATGTTCTCAGTGTGAGGTTCACCTTTGGCGGCTCAGTACCAGACAAACGGATTCCTTCCTCAAGAAGGAACTTGCATCCGGCAATTACCCTTTGCAGTATCTTGGCTACCTCGCGAAGCATTTCTTCAGAAAGCCCTGCGCCCGGATCATCATGTCCTTTTTCAATGTCATAATTCACTATGATGTATTCGTAATACTTGTTTGATTCCTTTGCTCCATCGATGACCATTCTCCTGACCCAATTGTCCACATTTGGCTTATTGACTTCGGGAATTCCACCCAACTCATTTTCAATGATATGTTGGATTTCATTGTAGCGGGAAAGCACTGCCCACTCGAAAAACTTGTGAACCTTGCCTTCTGCCTCACTTTGTGCAGTGTGCAGGGGTTGTTGTGCATCTGAGAAATAGTGGGTGACAACGGCGGCAGAAAATGATGCATCCTTCCAATTCTTGTTTTTCAGCATTGAAACATATCGGGAGAACCATTCCAAAGTTTTCTGTGGGGCACCTCCCCAATTGTTCTCATTTACATGGAGGACATGGTTCTTGTAGTCTTTGAACTCACGATCAGGTGCCCTCGACCCTCTGAGAAATGGACTGTTGTAATAGAGAAAAAAGTCTTTCCAACTTTCAGAAACGGCATTAATGTGGCGCACTGCATCCAAGGCCAACTTGCTATGGGTCGAATTTGATTTATTGTTGAACAGGATTTGAAAGAGTGGATTCATTTATTTGGCCTTATGCCATGCACTCATAAATGCTGTGTCCGAAAAATGGACAATTTGCCCCCTGAATTTAGGTGTCAAAAGGTGTGCATTGGTCACATTCTTATTTGGAATGTTTGATGACCTCATATGGATTCTGATATCCGTATTGACACAAAAACTGTTCATCAGAAGCCGGTGGACTACCCTGTCCATCCAATAAGCACCCCCATTTTCTCCTCATCCACCTTTGTTCTGGAAGATGCGGATCATGGTGCAAGACTTTCATCCCTTCAACCTGCCGAAGGAAAATCAAAATATCTCTATTCCCGATGGGGAAACCCAACAACCGATGTAGCAGCAGATATGATCAATCAACTTGAAAGTGGTCACAGAACCTTTGTTGCTGCGACAGGGATGGCCGCCATTTCCACCTCCTTGTTTTCGCTCCTTAAGTCCGGTGATCATTTGGTTGCTGCAACAAACATATATGGTGGAACGTATGAGGTAGTGACGAAGGTTCTTCCACAATACGGAATCGAGGTGACTTTAGTTGATGGCACAAAACCGGAAGAATTTGAACGGGCAATCCGTCCAACCACTCGTGTGATTTATGCAGAAACTCCTGCAAATCCAACCATGTCTATCAGTGACTTGGCCACAATAGCAGAGCTTGGCAGATTAAATGGTATCGTAACAATGGTTGATTCCACATTTGCATCCCCCTACAACCAAAATCCAATTCAATTTGGTTTCAATATGGTGCTTCATTCTGCAACGAAATATTTGGGTGGTCATTCGGACATTATTTCAGGATCCATCACAGTAGATGGCGAAGAGTTGGAGAAAAAAGTGTTTCAGACCCTGAAACTGTTCGGAGGAACTATGTCTCCCTTTGATGCCTTCCTCCTTATTCGAGGAATAAAAACTCTTGCCGTCAGGATGGAACGCCATAATCAGAATGCGTTGGCAATTGCACAGTTCCTTGAATCACATCCAAAAGTGTCAAGAGTTTATTATCCTGGACTGGAAAGTCATCCACAACATGAATTGGTCAAGCGGCAGATGAGGGGCTTTGGGGGAATGATTGCCTTTGAGGTTGAAGGAGGAATGAATGCAGCCAAAAAATTGATTGAAAATGTGAAGATAATCACCTTGGCAGTTTCGTTAGGTGGCGTGGAATCGTTGATCGAGCATGCAGCCTCCATGACGCATACTATGGTTCCCAAAGAAGAAAGGGAAAGGGCAGGAATTACTGACGGACTTATTCGTCTTTCTGTCGGAATTGAATCTGCCGAAGATCTCATTCAAGACTTGAAACAGGTTCTTGCCACCATTTAATCATTGATCCGGTAAATTGTCCAACCCAGCAAGGTCTTGTGCCTCTGCTTTTGTCTGATATCGCTTGGTGGAAACAGTTATGGTGTGCCATAGAGTGCAAGCCCTCCGTTCATCAATGTCGAAAATGCCAATCCGAATGCTTGGCTTGCGGCTGCCAAATTGAGCGGGACTCCATAAATGACCATCAATCCAATTGCAGTCAACTGAGATGTGCCTATTGCGCCAGGTGATCCGGAGCTTACTCCCAACGCATAGGAAAAACCTACAACAGAGACGATTTGAACCACTGACAGGCTTATATTGAACATGTCCATAAGGAGAAATGCAAAAAGTATCTCCAGTCCCCATCGTACCAATGTTATAATGAAAAGGAGCCAAACACCAGAAAGCTTTCGAAGGCTGAGATAATATTCTTCTGCCAATGATTGGATATATCGCCTGATTCGTTCCCAAATCAACATCTTTGATATCAAAGAAACCATCGCCATTCCTGCTTTTGGTGAAAGAAGGAAAACGACAAGGGCTGAAACTAGGACGCTGAGTGTTATGGCCCCTGTTAATGGATTGAATGATGTCACCACAAATAGTGAACAGTAGGCAAAAGCAAGAACAAATGCCACATCCATAATTCTTGAAACAACGATGACGGCAAGAACATCTCCTCTCTTGACATCAAAATTGTCATGGTACATTTCCATGGCCACCAATTCACCACTTTTCAAGGGGCCATAAATAGCAACTACTCCCGCCAGCACACTTTTTTGAAAAAATTGCCATGGGTTTATCTCATTGTACCCATTGAAGACTAGAAGCAAAAAGATCCGAGCAATCCTTAGGAAAAGCATCGTACTATGCAGGACGGCCAATAAAATTATCATTCCATAGTTTACATGGCTCTGAATGATAGAGTAGTCTGCAAGAAAAAATACGGGCAAAATGAACAATAGTGCAACGCTTGCCAAAAATATGGATTTGTTCACCAATTTACTTAATTATTGGTTATTCATAATATTTTTTAAAAGAGTTGACCTTACATGATAATGGAAGAACAGATTGAAACAATTTCACTAATTCTTTCTTCCATACTGCTTGCTGTGCTCCTCATCCTTTCGGGTGGCATTTTCAGAAAGGTGAGAGGTACAGCCGTTTTCAAAACAGTCTCTGGCTATGTATTGATTTCCATTTGGATGTTCTTGACAATTCTCAACAACAATGTTTCATTTTGGCTTATCAATCAGACTCCCCAAGGAATTGCATTTCTGACGCAACTGGCACTAGTTGCCGCTCTGTTACTTGTTTCATCCACACAGAAACTGAAATATGCCTCTTTTGTCTCGATAATCCAAATTAGCGGGTGGTTCATGATCGGGCTATTGTTTGGACAAATCCTGAATCCTGAATTTGGTCTCATAAAGATGCAGCCGAATGATTTGATTCCACAATTCCATCCAATCTTCATTGTTTGGACAATATTATGGTCAATCTCTATTCTTATCGTCATGGCAGATACTAATTTCAAGCTCCCATACATCGATTCCATTTCTGTTTCTAGATGGGGGGGGGGCATCCGGCTGGCACAAATTTTTGGTTACATTGGAATTACCATTGTTATTCTACAATTTACTTTCAATCGGTATATTGCTTCCAAAATTTTACAGGAAGTTGTATTTTCTGTCAGCAGACTGTTGGTTCAAGGTGCAGTAATCC
>JALUTL010000320.1 GCA_027016475.1 Candidatus Heimdallarchaeota archaeon | reverse complement strand
ATTTGATAGGTTCAGAAAGAACCAATTCTATAGTAAACTTCAATTGACTTTATTAAATAAGGAATGAATGCTTTATTGTATGAATGGCAATGAAGACATGCAAGAGGCAAATCACCAAGGACTATATGATGAAAAATTGGAAGTACATCGTCTTCCTGAAGATCCAGAACAAGCAGAAGTGGAGTTTGAAGAACATAATCAAGGAATGAGGAATTACATGAGGGACATTGTCTTGGGTGTAAACGATGGCCTAGTTTCAATTTATCTGTTGGTTGCTGGAATTGTAGGGGGTGCTGAAAATGCAAGATCCATTACATCAGAGACAATCTTGCTTGCTGGATTAGTTGCTACCATTGCAGGTGCAATTTCTATGATGGCGGGAGAGTACATAAGCACAAAATCACAGGAAGAAGTGTATGATGCTGACATTGAACAAGAAAAGATTCACCTCAAATATTTCAAGAACCATGAAATTAATGAATTGTATGATTACTTTGGAGACCTTGGGCTCAAAGGAAATTTGTTGGAACAAGTTGTCCAAACCATAGCATCGGATGACGAGGCCATGATGAAAACTATGCTTGCCATGGAATTCGGGATTTTAGACGTCACGCGACGGAGTCCAATGAAAGCAATGCTTACAGTCGCTCTTCTTTTTATTGCAGGTGCATTGCCCTCAATTATTCCTTTCATGTTTATCGATAACCCTGTAATCGCTTTGTATTGGGCTACAGGACTAGCGTCGTTGGCATTGTTTGGAACTGGTGCCATGAAAACTCTAATGACAAAAACCAATCCTATAAAGGCAGGATTTGAACACCTTATAATAGGTTTGATTGGAGGAGGAGTAAGCTTTGCACTAGGCTTCGCTTTTGGCGTTACTGTTGCCTAGAAAACAGGTGTTTCATTACTTCTTTTCCTTTCAGCAGATTTTCTATTCGAATTCTTTCATTCTGAGAATGAGCTGAATCAGAAGATTGACCTATTGGAAGCATCATGGCTGGTGCATTGAATACGTCTTCCATAAACTTGATTATTGGTATTGAACCGCCTTCTCTGGTATAGACTGGCTCCATTCCCCAAACTGTCTTGATTGCTTCATGAGCTTCTGTAAAAAGAAAGTTGGATGTGTCACCCAACCACCAGTCTCCTGTAGCATATACTACAACATCCAATTCGTTAGACGAATTCAGCGTTTCAAACCTCTGTTTAATAGCTTTAACCGCTAGTTCTGCTATTTCTTCTGGTTTCTGATCAGGCACAATCCGCATGCTGACCTTTGCCTCTGCTTTCGCAGGAATGACAGTTTTTGTTCCCTTTCCAAAATAGACATGGTCAAAACCATGGATTGAAAAGGTTGGCTCTCTCCATCTCCGTTTTAGTAGTTCTATTTTATCCGAAGTCGACAAGCTCTTTACTCCGATTTGCTTTGCGTACGAATCAAGGTCATACTGAATTTTTTCGAGCTGTTCCTGTTCAAGATTGCTGAGGGGGGCAACTGTGTCATAAAATCCTTCTATTGCACATCTTCCTTCTTGATCAAACAATTGGCTAAGCAATTCAATCAGATCAGTCAATGGTTCCCTTACTGCACCGCCATGAATACCGCTATGCAGATCCTGTTTCGGTCCCGAAACCGTTATTCCTAGGGCAACAAGTCCTCGAACCCCGTATGTTAGACAAGGTTGCGAATCTGTCAACCAATAGTTGTCCATGATCACTATACCATCAACAGATCCAAGGAAAGACTTGTTGGCCTGAACCATTTCTTCAAATCCAGTACTGCCGCTTTCCTCTTCACCTTCATAAATAAAACGAAGGTTTGTCTTGAGCTTACCGCTTTCCACAAGCTCTTTCACTGCATGGAGAGTGGCAGTTATAGGACCTTTGTCATCTGTTGCACCCCTACCATATAGGTAGCCATCCTTTTCAGTCAAGTCAAACGGCTCAGTATCCCATCCGTCTTCCAAATTTGCAGGTTGCACATCATAATGTCCATAAATCAATAATGTTCGTTGCGCACCTTCAACATCAATTTTTCCCATGAGCAAACTATTTCGGCTATTTGGATGGGGAACAACCAATGTTTCGCCACCAAGACTTTCAATGAAATTCTTCAAAAACATCAGAGCCTTCCCTGATTCCTCTTTGTAAAAACTATCTGAGCTGATGGATTTGTAGGATACAAACTCTCTAAGGCTTTCAATGAGTTGAGCGTCCATATGTCTCAATTTTGCAATCACTATTAATCCCTACTGTCATAGGAGGGGACTAAGGCAAATATGGGACTTGATTGAATGCCGGAATTCAGTAAAATTAAGCTATATGCTTAGGTGATTACCATAGAAATATAAAAAGAACAATGAAGGAAGAATTGTTCAAAGGATTGATAGCTATGGCTACAAAAACAGACGTATTGGTTATAGGTGCAGGGCCAGGAGGATATCCTGCCGCCATCAGAGCGGCTCAGTTAGGAAAAAGCGTAACAATCGTTGACAAAGGCTTCCTCGGAGGAGAGTGTCTGAATTGGGGATGCATTCCTTCAAAGGCGCTTATCTCAGCTTCATCATTTTATCACAAACTCCAACATGAAGCAAAGGAAATGGGAATTAAGGTCGATAAACCTTCCATAGACATAGAGAAGCTTCAAAAGTGGAAGGAAGGAATAATTTCCAACCTCAAAAACGGAATATCCCAATTATTCAAAGCCCGTAAAGTCCAATTGATCTATGGAACTGCCAAATTTGTCAACCGAAATAAAGTTTTGGTCAAAAAAGAAGATGGAAAGGAGGAGGAAATCGGTTTCAAAGATTGCAGTGTCGCCACAGGTGAAAGTTTTATGTCACTTCCAAACATTGAAATTGATGAAGAAAATATTCTTAGCGCTAAGGGGGCGCTTTCCCTCTCAAAAATTCCGAAACATCTTGTCTGTATCGGGGGAGGAGTCATAGGGATTGAGCTTGGAACAGTG
>JALUTL010000319.1 GCA_027016475.1 Candidatus Heimdallarchaeota archaeon | reverse complement strand
TCGAATTCTGGGGATCAAGGTATTAAAGTTCAAAAAGAACAAGCCGGCAAATGTGCTTGTAATTTCGCAGGACAACGGAGAGGTAGCTTGTGAGCTTTTCAAGAAAGCGCCAGAAGAATCGACAATCGCTATTCATATCAACAATGAGAGTCATAAGAAGGCAGTAATTGACACGATTGAAAGATTGAAAATGAACCTTGAAGATTTTAAATTCATCGAGGATCCTCTGGACAAATATGCCAAAAGTAGGCCGCGGCGAAAATTCACTCACTTTTTTGTTGAGTTTCCATCTTCTGAAACAGGGTTGCGTCCCAACCCATTCGTTAATTTGGAAGAAAAGAACTTCACGGCATTTGCAAGGTACCAATTTCAGGGAATTCGATCCTTGACTTTGTTGGGAGAAAATGAGGCACAAATTGCTTATGTCTCTCATTCATTGGATCCAAGTGAAAATGAGGATATTCTTGTACAAGCATTTAGACAAGGCTATTTTTCACCTTTAGTTCTTACCGATGATTTAAGGGAGACTTACCCGATCCGCATGAGTGCCTTGCCAGAAATCCCAACCATATCACAAGGTGGAACAATAGACCTTAAGGCAATGAAGCAGGAGGAAAAATATGCCTCATGTTGGTTGAAAGTCGATCCAGCAACGCATATGTCCGATGCAGGGTTTGTTGCCTATTTTGAACTTTTACTAAAAGGAGTAAGTGCAAGACGAAGATAATTTAACTGATATATAAGGTCTAATTCTTAAATGCATGAGTTCAATTGACTTTTGAAACATGATCTTGGAACTGATTGAAACGAATCAGAAAAAAATAATCTCTCCAATCATCAAGTCTAGATTGATTGCGGAAGAAGCATCAATGTTAATTGAAGATTTGGATCACATCATTCAATTGCCGAATACATTCCTCTATGGGATGAGTCTGGATGGAAAAATCAACGGGTTCATCATTGTTTCAAAAGTTGAGGACTATGATGAGGAAACAGGAACCGAATTTGATATAATGCTAATTGAAGAAATCTGGGTCAGATCAGATGTCGAAGATATGACACCTTTTGCTGACGAAATTGTAAAAGATTTGCTTCAAGTCTCTTCAGAGCTTAAAATTAAAACTGTAGAGGTAATGGTGACAAAGGATAATACTTGGATTGAGGCAGGTCTAGATTCTCATGGTTTCAGAATCGAGGAGGTTCATGTCAAAAAGGTGATTCCCTTCAGCAAATCAATTGAAGATCTCTTTGAACTGATTAACGAAAGCTTGCCCTTTCCGAAGGTGGTCCAGATTGTCTTGGCAAAGGAAGATGAAGAGCTGGTGGAGTTCGTTGATTCTTTGGAGGAAATTATGGAGCTACTTAATGAAGGCTGGAATCCAGAACTCTTTCATATCGTCTATGAACCTGAGCCAGAAGATCATCAGAAGATATTGGATAAATCTTCGGAAATCATAAAATGGGATGAAATTGAATTGGTCTACAGGAACTGAGGGATCTGCATGGAAGATGAAGACATAGGAGATCAGTTTGAGCAATTTTGGGCTGCAAAAATTGCCAACGAAGCCTTGGAGCAATTTGAGAACACGCAGGTTGTCTGTGGAGGGTGGTCGCCTTCAGGCTCATTCCACATCGGAAATGCCCGTGAACTAATATGTGGATATGCAATTTACCATAAACTTGTCTTGGATGGAAACGATGCCGATTGGATTTTTGTTGTGGACAATTTTGATTCCTTTGACAAGGTTCCCTCAACTATGAGTAAATACAAGGAAGAGTTAGCCCTTCATCTTGGCAAACCAATAAATTTGATTCCTGATCCTACAGGCGAGGCTGAATCGTATGCCGCAAAATTCAGCCAAGGACTTCTTGATGCCATCAAGGATTGGGGGTTTGATGTCAAGGTTCATTTTGCCTCCGAAATGTATAAGGAAGGGCTTTATGACAAATACCTTGAACTATATCTCTCCAAAGAAGAGCAACTGCAAACCTTGTTAGAGAAGGTAAGTGGAAGTAGGTTAGGTTCGCTTTTCTCAGTGGTCTGTGAACAGTGTAATAACATGAGAACCACAAGAATCCGTAAATTGGAAGATTCAACCATCCATTATGTCTGTAAAACCACAAAGATGTTTATCGGATGCGATTATGAAGGTGTTACCAAAGTATCAGATCACCGTTGGAAATTAAAATGGAGACTTGACTGGCCTGCCAGACAAGATTTTCTTAAGGTGACCATCGAGCCAGCAGGCAAGGATCATGCAGTTGCAGGAGGATCAATTGATTCGTCAAGAGAGATACACAAGGCATTGTTTGGGAGAAATCCCCCTCTCATGCCGGGCTACGGTTTCATAACCATGGATGGGAAAAAATTGAGTGGATCTGCTGGCACAGGCATTCCCGCTGTTGAGTTACGGAAAATGCTTGCACCAGAGACCTACTTTTTCTTGATATTCAAAAACGATTTGCGAAAGGATGTTGAATTCAATTATTTGAAAGATGGATATCAAAAAGTTGTGGACGAATTTGTGATTGCAAGAAGATTACTAAATGGGTACAACTATCCAGGAACAGAAAGGCAGTTGGAGAAACTTAAATTTGCAGCTAGGTTGGCATTGAAGGATCATCAAGTCAAAATAATTCCGGCTGACATTCCGCTTGCCGAGCTTCTGCTTATTTATCAGTCAAGCCTTCGCAATATCGATGTTACCTTGCAGAAGTTTAGGGATTTAGGAAAGCTCCAGCCCGAAGATGATGAAAATGAATTGAAAGAAAGACTGAAGCAAGCAGAATATTGGCTAGATACTTTTGCTCACGACAATATGAAATTTGAGATATTGGAGGAAATCCCATCAAGCGCATTGAACCATTGGGATGAAACAATGCTGAAAACATGGAAGGAAATTGTAAATTCCATTAGACCAGATACAACCAAAGAAACATTGCAACAAAATATCCGTACATATGCAGGACAGTATGGACT
>JALUTL010000318.1:3315-9310 GCA_027016475.1 Candidatus Heimdallarchaeota archaeon | reverse complement strand
GGAGTAAGATTTTGGTCAGGGAGTTGAGCCGTGTTTCCTTGAGAATGGGGGTGTGTTCAAACTCATCTTTTTGGGTAATTTCGAAGCTGTCGTCGAGGAGGTTGAATGATTTGATTTGGAAAAGGAGGGCCTTGAAGATGTCGGAATCGGAGAGTTCCTTGGAATGGTGTTCAAACTTCTGGCTTTTGGCAAATTTGAGCAATGATTTGCAGAATCTGATGAATGAGGATCGTTTTTCCACTTCGCTTGGAATGAACAGGGCGACATGGTAGAGTTCAGTCAGTTGGTTTATTTGCGAATGGAATGGATTCCTGTCGGACGATTCTTCGAGCAGTATGTGGTATTTTCTCATTGACGAGATGATGTAGTCTTCAAAGACCCGGAGTATTTCCTTCCTGTGCACTGAAGGGGGAGTTCTTTTTCCTGCAAGCAGTTTTCCTTGGGAGAATGAAAGGCTGAAAAGGAACACAAGATCAAAGAGTGTGGATTTTCCCTTTGACTTGACAACTTCAACGATTGTTTCACCAGTCACGATCTGCTGAAGGCTTAGTTCGGGGGATTTTCTGGAGTACCTGTCAAGGACGGTGTTGACGGCGATGGGGAGATGAAGGAAGTCGAGGAAGGATGAGATGGTCTTCCTCAGTTCCTCGAATTTTTCGATAAGCTCCACCTTTTCCTCGAAAAAGCCTGAGTTGTTGATGTTTTCCAAGGAGAGGTCGGCAAAGTCAAGGGCCTTTTCCAAGAATTCTGAGGTTGTTATATAGTCAGCCACTTCCAGTGCACTGATTGCGACGTTCAGATGGTGTTCAGCAAGGTAGTAGTAGGACAGTGCCCGTGCGGTCAGTATTTCGACTGACCCTATTGTGGAGAGTCGTTCAGTATATTCAAAGTTGGGGTATTTTGAAATGATCTCATGGATTTTCATGAAGTGGCGTTCTGCTTGATTGGAGAGGTGGTAGCTTGCCAACGGATCTGCCCACCACCAAGATTCCGAAACCTTGGTCAGGATTTTGAGCAATCCGTTTTTCTGGAAGTCGCCGAACTGTATCCATCCGTTGAGCAGTTCGAGAACGTTTTCAGGGTTGATTATCAGGGTACCTTCAACGAGTGGCATCATTCCTTCGTACTTCAGGACATGAAGTGCCTGTTTTGACAGTGCTGAAAGGGACTGTGTCTTGTTGAGATCCAGTACAGGATCGAAGAACAGGTCGAACAGTGAGTGAACCAAATTGATGACCTTGATTCGTGAATTGGGATCCACTTCTGATTTGAAGTCGAATATTCCTTCAGTGAGGAAGTTGTTGTAGATGAACAGGAGAAAGATCATTTCCGCCAGAGTTGTAATTGAGTTCATGGTTTTTTCCGAAATTTGATCTGCAATCTCGTCATTGACATTGCCGTTTTCCTTGATCAGTTGCAGTTCGTCATGGTATCTCTGATAGAGGAGAAGGATGATGTCGGTCATTGCGATCAGGTGGGGGAAGATTTTGGAGATGTATGTTCCCCATATTTCGGACAGGGAGGATTCGAGGAAGACATGGTAATCAGAGTACAGCCTGCTGTGCTGCTGATCTATTTGGGAAAAGAGATTAAAGATTGCATTCTCCTCGAACGGTTGCATCTATCTTCAAAGCAAGAGGAAATTCTTATGCATAGCGATGGCAAAAGGGTTTTTTGGAAAAAATTGATTAAGGTGATTTCTGTGACAGGGAGAGAGTTGTGCCCGTCAAAGTTATATAGTTTTATGCAGATATAATTGAAGACGGTAAAATGATACAAAAAACCATTTCAACCATGTTAATTGTATTTTTCCTTCTTGGAGGAATTCCTGCCGCTTCAGCCCAATCAAGTACCTTAGATGTAAAGATTGCCGGAGTGGTTGTGGACAACTATGCGAACATGACCTACATCATATCCATCCCATCAGATACTGAAGACTTACCACTGCTCTTTCCTCGAAGCAATGGACTGTTCCTGAGCAACATTTCGATTGTCACGTCCAATTTCACTTTGTGGGGGAGAATCGAAGAAGTGAGTGAGGCCAAGGAAATCTACAACGAAACAGTTGAGCAGAAGGTTGTTGGCGCTCTTGTGCTGATCTACAGTGACAGGTTTCAGATCAATGTGAACAACCCGACTTCAGAGAGCATAGTGATCAACGTGTTTTTTGAGGGATATTTGCAAAGGAATAGAGGCAGCTATGTTCTGAACCTCCTTCGTGATGACTTTGTCAGCTATCCCATCAATCTGAACGTTGATCTTCGGATCAAGTCCAGCTCTGTTGACTTGATAGGGTTCAAAGTTGACGGAAAAGCAACAGGGAATCTTGTGGAAGGTGACCGGGAGTATCACTACACAGTTGCAGATCAGGTGATCTTGGATCAGGAGAGGCTGTCAATCACCTATATAACTCAAAAATATTCGGTGGGGGCAGAATTGCTGACGTATGGGAATGGTACAACCAATGTGTTTGCCTATTACCTTGCTCCTGTAATTGAGACCAGTGGTGGAACGGTCAAAAGACAGATTGTCTTTACAATAGACGTTTCAGGATCTATGTCCGGTGAAAGGATCAATCAGGCCAAGGGGGCCCTTCTTTCAATTCTTGATACGTTAGGAGAAAACGACAAGTTCAACATAGTTGCATATGAATCATCAGTAAAGAAATTTAAGAATGAGCTGGTTACTGCAACTTCGGCGACTATCGGAGAGGCAAAGACCTATGTTTCAAGTTTGCAGGCTGATGGAGGTACGAACTTCCACGGAGGTGTCAAGGAGTCACTTTTGCAGTTCTTCAACTCAACCGACCAGAAGCTCATGATCGTTCTTTCAGATGGTGAGCCTACTGCTGGGGAAATCACTGATCCGAACGAAATCAGAACATTTGTGAAGGAAAACAATCCCTTGAAGGTATCCATATCCACTGTTGCGATGGGGGATGCAGACGTCGAACTGATGAAGGGGATAGCCTTGGACAACAATGGTGTATATGTCCGTGCTGAAACGGATCAGGAAGCAAAGGACGCAATTTTGGCGTTGTTCGATCAAGTTACAGTTCCGACCATCAACAGCATTTTGATATCATTTGCTGGAGAGGTTCTTCAAAAGAACATGAACTTGAGAGATGACTACACCAAACTTACCAATGGAAGCGAGATTGTGATTACAGGATTGTATCAGAGCAGTGTCACGATTTCCGTTGACTTTTTTGTTGAAGATACTAAGCACCATGTGGACAAAAGTGCCGGAACAGGAGACCTAAATCAAAAGCATGTTCTTAAGTTATGGGTTCTTCAGAAAATCATGTCATTGGTGAGGCAGTATGAGAGTGATCCAAATCCGACGATCAAGGCAGAAATTGTGTCAACAGCAAAAACGTACGGCATATTGGTACCTGAATTTACCGCAATCATTCTGACTGCGCTTGAGGAGATAAAGGAAACGACTACAGGTTCTATGCTGGTAAGTTCACAACTACAGAGTTATATACAATCATCTGCTGCTACAGTAGTAAACGAGGTTGCATCATCGGTTGTTCAAGAGGCAGCATTACCATATAATTTCTTGATTTTTGCAGTTGCCTTGATTGGTATACCAGTTGTAATAAGGAAGAGAAGAGCGTAGCCTAAGTTTTTTTCGGAATGATCTTGTCAAATCCGGTGTATTTTCTCAGTGGTTCTGGAATGATTACTGTACCATCTTCCTGCTGATAGTTTTCCAATATTGCAATGATGGCCCTTACCGTAGCAATTGCTGTTGAGTTCAGAGTATGGACAAATCCTTTGACAGGGCTTCCTTCCTTTTCACGGTATTTCACATTGAGCCGTCTTGCTTGATAGTCGGTACAGTTTGAGCATGAGACCACCTCACGGTATCTTCTTTGGCCTGGAAGCCATGCTTCAATGTCATATTTTCTTGCAGCCACAGCGCCGATGTCTCCTGTGCATATGTTTACGACTTGGTAATGAATGCCAAGTCCTTGAAACACCTTTTCAGCAATGTCAATCATTTTTTCCTGTTCATTCCATGATGTGTCTGGATGCACAAACTTGAACATTTCAACCTTCTTGAATTCATGAACCCTGAAGATGCCCTTGTCATCCTTGGTTGTTGCTGATGCTTCTGTTCTGAAACAGCTTGAAATTCCGCAATAGTTTTTCGGCAATTCACTTTCAAGGAGGGTTTCATTCATATGGTAGGCGCCGAGCGCGACTTCACTTGTACCGATCAGGTGTAGGTCTTCATCCTTTATGGTGTAGATGTCCTCTTCACCAGTCGGGAGAAAGCCAGTACCGTATAGAGCATCCCTTCTAACCAATGTCGGAGTTGTAAAGAGCTGGAACCCTTCCTTTTGCAGGAGTTCCAACGCATATTGGATTAGCGCAAGCTCCAGGATTGTAGCCTCATTTTTGAGGTAGTAAAACCTTGCGCCGGACACCTTTCTTGCTCTTTCTATGTCGCAGATGTCCAGAATTTCCATCAGTTCATGGTGGTCTCTTGGCTGGAATTGGAACTCAGGTTTGTTGCCCCAAGTGCGTATGACTACGTTGTCTTCATCACTTTCACCATAAGGCACACTGTCGTGCAGTAGATTTGGAATTCTGTCCAGAAGCCATTGACGTCTTTCGGCGACATTTTCTAGTTCTGCTTCCTTAGTTCCTAAATCATCTTTGATTTTCTTCATGGTTTCAAGGGCGGCGGTTTTTTCATCCCCTGTCAACTTAGGAATTTTTTTGGCAAATTGGTTACGTTCCTTTCTGAGGTTTTCCACTTCTTTGGTCAATTCCCGCCATTTTGCATCTTTTTCCAGAAATTCGTCAACCATTTTCAAATAGTCGTCGTTCTTGCGTATGGCCAGATTTTCCTTGACAAATTCCGGATTTTCGCGGATCAGCTTTGGATCGATCATTGGGACGTTTGAAGCACCTGTTTTGACTCCTAAAAACCTTTTGTTGGTGAATCACTAAATTAAAGAAGAATTGGTGGGCTTATAATGTTCATTGATCGATGGCGTTTGCTACAACCAATCCAAACCCGAATATCATGGAGATGCTTGCAATTGCTGATCCGATGATGATTGTCTGTGCATTGAATGTTGAAGGATCAACCACCTTTGCTTCTACAGCACCCAAAGCGAACATCAGGAAGTAGACGGCCAAACCGATGATTGCAATAAAAGAAGCTGTGGCGTAGAACACGTATTCATTTTTGTATTTCACTTGAGTCTTGGCTTTTCGTGAATTCAATGCACCTAAGGCAATTCCTCCAATAATTCCGAATAAGGGAAATAAGAGGAACCCCAAGAAGTTGTCTGTCAATACCCAAGTGGCCCAAATGGTAATAATTAGGCCACCAACGCCCAATATGGATCCAAGTACAGTTCCAAATGTTCCCATTGTGTTTACCTCAAATATTCGTTCTTCAAAAGAAGATAAAAGGATTCTTGAATCATTAGATGAAAATGAACGAAATCAATTGCAAATTGATTTTTCCATACTATTGCAAGTAATTGGTCACAGCAGACGAACAAAACAGATTCGTTTCGATGGGCTTAATTGTGGTACAATCTTGAAAGTTTGTGCAAGAATTGGCTTTTGTTACCTCAAATGTGCATAAGTTCCAAGAGATGGCCTCTGCCCTTACAGAACTCCCTATACGATTGTCCCATATCAATCAGAAATATGCAGAGATTCAGGCTGACACAATAGAACAAGTAGCGGTGCAAAGTGCGACGACCTTGCGTTCCGTGCTTGAAGGATCATTTGTGATAGAGGATTCAGGGATTGTAGTGCATGGGTTGGGAGGGTTTCCTGGCCCATACAGTTCCTTTGTCTATCAAACAGTTGGTTGGAAAGGCATTTTGAAATTGCTTTCAGAGGAATCGAATCGTTCCGCCACGTTCAAATCTGTGATAGTGCTGATGGATGAAACTGACATTCCGAAAATTTTTGTAGGTGAGCAAAGAGGGACTATTTCTTTTTTTGGAAGAGGGGAC
>JALUTL010000318.1:0-3305 GCA_027016475.1 Candidatus Heimdallarchaeota archaeon | reverse complement strand
CAATATTTGTTCCTGAAGGACAGACAAAAACCTTTGCCGAAATGGAAATCGAAGAGAAAAACCAACATTCACACCGTGGCAAATCAATGCAGAAGCTGATCAACTATCTCACCACCACAATGTGAACATGTTTTTTGGAACTTATTTGGAAATAATTCAAGAGGGATACAAGTACTATTATAACGTGTTTACATAAAAGAGAGTGAAATGAGCAGTCGAACCGCCTACAGGTATTATGATGTCGATAAAATTTTGAACAATGCAGCAGACTTTTTTGCTACATTGATCGGGTCAATCCTTGCATTCTTTCTTGGATACTCACAGATAACGTGGGTTCACCTTGACGATCTGCTTGGTTGGCCAGCCGCTCCGACCACCCTAACCTTGAACATCGCCGTGGTTCTCTTGACTATTGCATTAACCCGTAATCTTGCATCAGCATTGTTAGTTTCTTTGTCATTATCAATAGGTTTGGTAAACAGTTATGGAAGTTCTGCAATTGCAGGATTTGAATTCTTCCTTGTCTCTTTCCTGCTTGCAATTGTGTTTACAGGCTATTTGGTCAATCGGTTCAATACAGTGTCAAATTGGGCACAGCTGCAATCTATCCTGACAATCGTGAGTGTGTTGATATTTCTGAGTTTGGGGCATTATGCCAGGCTGTATTCCCAAAAGTATTGGAGCAATGGAGTAAATATCGGTGTTGGTGGAGACATTGAAATTATTGGACAAGTAGAGTTTGCAGGTTACAAACTTCCTTTGATGGACATTGTCCTTGGTTTGGTGCTGGTAGTGATCAATCTGACTGTATCGCTCAGATTTAGATCAGCAAGTGTCTATAGCTCAGAAACAGCAAAAAACATGAAAATGTTCGGTATTCTTGTTATC
This sequence comes from Candidatus Heimdallarchaeota archaeon, assembly GCA_027016475.1. Lineage (GTDB taxonomy): Archaea > Asgardarchaeota > Heimdallarchaeia > Heimdallarchaeales > Kariarchaeaceae > WAKA01. The sequence goes on along the minus strand of JALUTL010000318.1, from coordinate 2,417 downwards.
TTAGGTGGTTTGGCATTCTCTGTTGTCTCTTCGGTGTTGTATGTGGCCCGTATTGATGAAGGCAAGCTGACACAATTTCATAGCCAAAGGGTAATTGAACCGTTGATAGATTTGATAACTAAGGAACCATCAGCTACGGTCATGGTTTCACCATTCAACATCTTTTTCACTATTGCAATCTCCATCACGTTATTCAATGTCGGGAGTTTGATGTACTACGCTGGAGAGAAGAAGGACACGTTAGGCTGGATTAGAGGTGGTGAAAACCAACTATTGTTTGCGGGCATCTGGTTCATACTTGTTTTTCTAGGTTCTGGAATTTTACCATTGCAAGAGCTGTTCTATAGAGGTGGATATTATTTAGATGAGATGCTCTATCCAATCTATCTCACAGAGCTTTGGGCACTGTTTTCAATAAATACGGCAGTTGTTTGGGTCATTTTCAGAATTGGAAAGTTACTTGTGAAAAATGATAAGCAGGTATAACCACCGTCAAGTTCCGATAGGAACTTATTCAGCCACTGAAGCAACTTCAGACAACTTGGCGAGACGATTTCGCCGCTATCCCATTGGGATAACCCCCTTGGGACTACTTTTTTGCCTGTACAACCTTGCCCATACAGTCCCAGATCCAAACAATGGTTCTTTCGGAGCTGTACAATTTAATGAGTACGTTACGAAATATAAGGTTTTGGAGTGGAGATGATTAAAAGTGAATGCAGGTATGCAAATTATTTAAATAAGTTCCCTATCAAAAATTGACCATGACCATGTCCCACCATCGTTTTGTTACCCTGTTTTTCCTTACCCAATTTGGAATCTTGCTTGTTTTGTTGTTGTTCACAGCAACATTTCTACTGAACAATTCAATTTCAGTCGATGAGGAATTGGGGCAGGTGGCTATTTTCCTATCAACGGGCATTCTGCTTGGCATTATTTGCGGTTCTGGTTTGTTGGTCACAGACTACATGAAGAAAAATTGGGATATGCATAATATCACTACAAAGTTTTTGATCAGATTCTCATTGCTTTTTGCAGTCACCTCGATCGTATCGCTTGGTTTTCTTCGGGCACAATTTGGATTTGCAATAGTTCTAGGGAATCTTGGGTTCCTATTCGGAGGAAGTTTTTGCCTTGTGGCCTATTCATCAGAGATACAAAAAGAGCACTGATGTTGGACAATCGAAGTGTGGACAGATGTAATTCGTGGATAGTCAAATTATCCAACAAAAGGAAATATAAACTAAGGAAAATATTTGAACATATGACCGAAAAGAAAGTCCTCAAAGAGTACGGGGATGTTGAGATGACTCTTGGATCAACTAATCTCAAGCGCGGATTTGCCAAAATGGTTAAACATGGTGTTGTAATGGATGTAACAAATCCCACACAAGCAGGAATCGCTGAGGACGCAGGCGCAGTTGCAGTGATGGTTCTTGACAAGTTGCCCGCAGACATACGGGCTCGCGGTGGTGTTGCCAGAATGGCCACCATTCAAGCAATCAAGGAAACTATGGAGACGGTCAGCATTCCCATAATGGCCAAATGCCGTATAGGCCATACAATGGAGGCCAGACTGCTTGAAGAGATAGGAGTTGACATGATTGATGAATCAGAGGTTTTGACACCTGCAAACGAAGCCTCCCATGTATGGAAGTGGGATTTCACAGTACCTTTCGTGAATGGATGCAGAGATTTGGGTGAGGCCCTCAGAAGAATCGAAGAAGGAAGTGCAATGATTCGAACCAAGGGAGAGGCAGGAACCGGAAATGTTGCCGAAGCAATCAGGCACATGAGAATGGTCAACAATGGGGTACGAAAGGTTGTTGCGACAAAGGACAATCCCCAAGAACTGCTGATATTGGCAAGGGAGATGAAGGTTTCATACGAAACAGTTCTGAAGGTTGCAGAGTTGGGCAGGTTGCCGGTAGTAAATTTTGCAGCTGGTGGAATTGCCACTCCCGCAGATGCCGCGATGATGATGCAAATGGGTTGCGATGGAGTGTTTGTTGGATCAGGCATTTACAAATCAGAGGATCCTGAACTGAGAGCAGAGGCCATAGTAATGGCTGTAACACATTGGAACAATCCAGAAAAGGTCACAGAGGCCCAAATGATGGTTAATGAAAGGTTGTCGATGCCGGGCATCGATATTGCAACCATAACTGAGAAGGACAAATTGCAGTTGAGAGGTGCAGATCTTTAAGTGAGCAAGCTAACCATTGGTGTGTTAGGGCTCCAAGGAGCAATTGAAGAACATGAGCAGGCAACCTTGGGTGCTGCATCAAAGAAGGGTGTCGAAGTAAAGATAAGGACAGTTTTGCTTCCAGAGGATCTTGAAGGGCTGGATGGCATCATTATGCCTGGAGGGGAAAGTACAGCAATGATCAAGCAAGGAACAAAAAGTGGTCTTCTTC
>JALUTL010000317.1 GCA_027016475.1 Candidatus Heimdallarchaeota archaeon | reverse complement strand
TCCAGTACCAAATTCCCTGCTTCATTACACTTAGGGCAAGGAATTGAATCAATGTTCAACTCATATGGGGAAGGTTCTAAATGCTCTTTTGTTTCAATAAAGGTGTGTCCACATTTGTCACATCTGATGTACAAGTGAGTTGTTTCTATTCCTTCACTGAAAAGAACGATATCAACGGCAGCCATTTCTAATGCCTTTCTAACAGCTTCTTCACCGTAGGTCACTTTGTTGCTACCTATTGCAAGTTCTTTTTTGAACTGTTCAACCAAATTTCGTTCCTTGACAAGGTCTATTTCATTGAGATCATCTTTTGCTTTCTCTAAAATTTCTCGTATTCCTGTGATTCCAGTATAGCCAACATCGTATACTTTGAAAATTTTCTCTTTTAGCCTGTAATCAAGGTTCTTGTTTTCCAAAAACTGATCTTTTGTCATTGCCGGACCACCCACAATGACAAATTTAACAGGATACTCTTCAAGGAAAATTCGATTGGCTTCATGTGCCATTTTACTGAAGAACTCTTCTGCAAGAATTTCTATTCCTCGTTCAATACGTCCCTGTGATTGCCCTCCACGGCCATGCTTGCTTGGTACGAAACTATCTGTATCCAACACGATTTGAAGGTGGCTTCCTCGAATTACCGCAAATGTAGCACCACCTCTTGCAATGGCGATGACACCATATTGATCTCTAACATCAAGCAATTCTCTCAAGTGTTTGGTATCGAAAAAGGGCTCACAGCGATAGGTCTTGATTCCAACTTTTTCAGGAGGATAGATCGCATAGAATTCAACCTTGTTCTTGTCTGCTGTTACACCTGCAAAAATAACCAGCCCATTTTCGGAATTTTCGTAGTTTGGAAGTCGAGCAAGTATACTTGAGATTGCATCCATCACAGCCTTTCCAGTTTTTTTGTCCTTGATGTTTGATGCTGTACCATACTCATTACGAAGCAATTGGGCAATTTCGGATAATTGAGTTCCAGGAGGAATATAGAGTGAAATAAGAGAAGTGCTCATGTTAGGGGAATGTTTTTTTTCAAGCATTTTTAGGGTATGTTTGAGATGGTAAAGATCTAATGAACTTCGTTTTTTTTCTGTTTGATTTGATTGCTCTGACATATTGATTACTATATCCTCAAGCGCATCTCTCCTTAATTTAATTTTGGAAGACAACAAATTGCATTATTAAATCATTTAGAAAGAAAAAGGTATTTAATTTACATTATCCCTTTAAGTTCAGTGAGCGAAGTAGAGATGCAAACATGCCCCTCTTGCGGGGAGCTTGTTCCTGTTGAATATGTCACCTGTGTTTGGTGCGGGTATGATTTGACGGGAGAGCACATAAGAAGGGCAGGAATAAAAATCAGTAGGCGTGAATCATTTAGACGAGCTGTACGAGTCATAAGAGACCCGAGAAATGTCATGAAAGAAATAGCTCTAGTCCCAGACAATCGAGGGGGAAGGACAGCGCTTTATTTGATTGGATTGGCCATTACCTTCCATATGCTTATCCTCCTGAGAAAAATCGATGGGCTGCAATTTAACGGTTCATTGGTTGAAGGTGAAGGAATAAGTACCATAATTACGAACTATCTGATTTCAAGAATTCCAACCATTGCATTTCTTGTGCTTTGGCCATTTCTTTTCATGATAGTTTTCATGATGGTCTGGTATTTTGCTGCAAGAATCACCAATTATCTTAATCGGGCATTTGGAGGCAAAAGCAATAAACCTAAAGTAAGGGCAATCTTGGGTTATTCGTTTTATCCAGCATTATTGGGTTATGCGATAACGATACCACTTAGGTTGTTTACACCTGAAGGATCAATAAGCACTTTAAATTATGCAGCAATCAATGATGTAATGGAAACAATGGCTTCTAGTGGAATAGGGATCGTCATTCGAATTGTACAAATTCTTTTTTGGTTATGGTCTATGGTTATTGCAGTTTACGGAATGGCACAAGGTGGAAGGCTCTCATACGTGGAAACGTTCATAACCACGGGCCTTCCTTATTTGGTTTTTATTTGGATAATTGCTTTTTGAATGATTGAAGTAATAATCAACCAGTCAACAACTTTAACAATATTGATAATAGATATGTTATTTGGAGAATTGTATGTCCAATGAACCGTCCCTCGAAGAAGTGTTTCGAACCATCGACATGGATCCAGCAGACTTGATGTTCATAGTCAATTACATGAAAAAGGAAAAAATGAGTCCACAAGTGGTTATGAGGCGGATTAAGGCCTTTGAAAAATTAAAGGAAAAACTGGAGAGCAAAGCCGAATCTGAACGAATGAAAAATGAGCATTTGACAAAAGAGCTTAGTTTGCGGGTTGCTGAGAATGAAGAATTGAAAAAGATGCTTGAGGACGCAAATAATCGCTTGGAAGAGTTAGGACAGGAAGTAAAACGGTATACTGAAGAAAAAACTACGTTAGAGGCAAAATCGGAATTATTGGACAGTGAAGTAGAAGCTCTTCGAACTCAACTGATGCAGATGGTGGAAGAGCAAGATTTTGACACAGAGGAATTTGACAGCCTCCAGAATTCAGTTACCCGTTCTGTTTCAAGCATTATCAATGGTCTCAAGCTGTTAATTGTGGAATATGACGATTTGATGGATTTTTTCCTTCCTTTGATAGATGAGCTTTCATTGGCACTTTCCGATCCTGAAAATTATGAATTTGATCCAGAAGAGTTCAAAATCTCAATTGATGAATTTATTCAACTTCTGCGGAAAGGAAAAGCAGTACAAGAAGGTCAAATACCTGAAGATAAAGAAATAGCGAGAGCTGAAAATAAACCGGTTCAACCTCCAAAAGAGGAAACTGTCACTGCACCAAAACCAGAACCAATTGCTCAAGAAGCAGAACAAGAGGAAGTAGAGCCAAAAACTGAAGAGGGCTGGATTAAACCATCGGAATTTTTGGCTAGAAGGCGAAAAGTTGAAGTCAATAAGCCCAAAGCTTTCAGTCCAGTCCCAGAAGAAGAAAAAGAGG
>JALUTL010000316.1 GCA_027016475.1 Candidatus Heimdallarchaeota archaeon | reverse complement strand
AATAGGCTTTCAAGATTGGACAGGTTTTCATTCCACACAGAAGTTGGACAGCTTTGCATTTGACACAAAGCTCTCGATCAATGGTCTTCAGTTCAGGAACCATTACAAACAATTCTTCAGCACTGACCATTTCTACAATTGTTCAGACACTCTGCACTTAAGTGTTGTCCAAAACATCTTTGATGCCAAACAGAGCATGAGACCTTGATACCTAATGCCAGATAAGTTTTAATCCAGCATTTCGAATAATTGTCCATCCCGGATCAACAGAATTGGAAATTTTCTATCGACAACCTACTGACATGTGTTTTTTTGATTACTATTGTTGATTTGAATCACCATCACAAATTAAATAACCAATGTTTCAAATTCAGAATTATGTTCAAATCCCAATTCCTTGAATTTGTAAAGCGGATGCCATCTACGCAGGTTTTGCCAAGCCGTGATCAACTGCTAGAACTTGCAGCTCCTCAAATGATTCCCAACGAGTTCAACAATCCTCTGTTTCATACAAAGGTCAACGCTCGATCTGCGGCATTTACTCATATTATGTCCGATGATGACACAACAAATAGACGGATATTGGAAGACCTGCTGCCCCAGTTAAATCCTGACGACTTTATTGTTATGCACCTGCATATTGGAGAAAATCCAGAAATCAGGATGAAGGCAACTATAGCGGTTCACAAGATTAGCGCCAATGTCGCCTTGATGTTGGAGAGGAACTTTTTTGTTGCAGAAGCCCCTCACGAAAACCCAGACATTTTCACCCTTTATGTGCCCACTTATCCGGAAATCCGCGTGATCGTTGATCCAAAAGAGAGAGGAACGTATGTTCTTGGAATTGATTATTATGGAGAGGCAAAAATGAGCCTCCTGAGGATGGCAATGGAAATCATGCGAACCGATCGAGGAGGCCTTGGAGTTCATGCTGGATCCAAAGTATACAATCTGCTCTATGATGGTAAGCTTGAATCAAAAGGGATGATCATTTTCGGGCTGTCTGGCACAGGAAAAACAACCTTGACCTGCCATGATCATGGATTGAAAGACCCAGAAGGTGTGGTTATCCTTCAGGACGACATTTGCCTGATTGACCCAAATGTCAACGTGTATGGAACAGAGAAAGGGTTTTATGTCAAATGTGACTCTTTCCCTGAACACGAACAATTAACTACTGCAACTATTCAAGCAGGAAACATTATGGAAAATGTGTATGTGGATGAGAATGGAAAAGTTGATTGGAAGAATTTTTCAGTAGCACAAAACACTCGCGCCGTCATCGCTCGAGAAACTATCCGGGGTACCGGAGACTTTATCGATCTTCCGAGTCTGGACTATGTTGTTTACAATACTCGTCGACCGGAATTGCCCCCAATTATTCGTTTGCGAAGTCCAGAACAGTCTGCGGCCTATTATGGGCTAGGAGAGTCGATTGTAACCTCAGCAGAAGATCCTTCCCGAGTAGGTGAGCCAAGACGGGTTGTCGGATTTGATCCATTCATCATTTCAGACAAAGGGCTGAACATCAATAGAATGGCTGAGCTGTTGACCAAAAAGCCAAGCGTCCAAAGCTTCGTTGTAAACACAGGATATGTAGGGACAGAAGAAAATGACATAGGAGTCAAGGATTCAATTTTCTTCATTGAAGCCGCATTGAGAGGAAACATCGAATGGGAATTTGATGAATTGCTCAATGCAGAAGTGCCAAAGAAGATCAATGGATTGGATTTCAAGACAGAGTTTGCAAAGTTCGATCCAAGATCATTCTTTGGAGAAACTGAATTTGGCAAGAGGATGGACGAATTAAGAGCAGACCGTAGAAAATTCCTTGAAAGCGTCGGGAATGTCAATCCAAAAATCCTCAACTCAATCTGAAATCAGAAGGGAATAATCAAAGTTTTTTACAGAATGGGTCAAAAAGCCCATCGAAACAATATCTACTCCAGATTTTGCATAATCCAGCAAATTGTCCGGAGTGATCCCCCCCGAAATTTCCAACAGAATGTTGGGATTGATTTGTTTCAATCGTGGAACAAGAGACTTTGCTTCTTCAGGCTTGAAATTGTCAAGCATGATGATATGAGCCAATCCCGACTTTGCTGCGACGAGCGCCTGTGCTTCATTCGTCACCTCTATTTCGATTTTTTTCGAAAATGAGATTCGTTGCGCTGTTTGGCGTAATGCAGTCTCAAGATTATCAAATTCCATCAAATGGTTTTCCTTGAGCATAACCATATCACTCAAGTTTAACCGATGGGTATCGCCACCACCAACAGTGACTGCATATTTTTGATATTTTCTGAGTCCTGGCAGGGTCTTTCGAGTAGCTGCGACCTTAGTGTTCAACCCTTCAGATTTTAACATATCTGTCAATTGGCGGGTTCTGGTTGCAATTCCAGACAGATGCCCCAAAATATTCAAAGCTGTTCGTTCAGCCATGAGAATGTCCTCTGCCTTGCCGTCTACTTCGATCACAATGTCACTAGCATTGACTGTCTGTCCATCTGCAATTTTTATTTTACATGTCACGTTGCATTGCTCGAACACAGCTTTAGCAACTGATGTTCCGCATACTACCCCATTTTGTTTTGCGATAATGGTTGCTCTCGCAGATTTGTTGTATTCTTCTCCGGCAATGCTGATGTCACCAAATGGGATGTCCTCTTCAAGCCATCGAATAACATCCTTTACAATCAATGGTTTGGGGATATTCATCAATTTTCTCAATTGAAAACAATAATAATGTTTGGCTAACAGCTAATGGAAATTTGTGGCGAATCACTTCTATCCTTATCTTGTTGATGATTCCTTAGGATTCAATTAAAAATGTGGGCAGATAAGTCGAATTGATGGTTGAGCGATTGTCGGCAATGTTGCCAACACGTGAGAAGTTAAAGGAACGCTTGAAGACGAGAAGTTTTGATATTGTTGTCGTTGGAGGAGGCATTACGGGTGCAGGGATTTTTCGAGATGCAATGTTGCGGGGGCTGAATGTTGCCCTTCTTGAAAAAAATGACTTCGCAAGCGGAACATCTTCAGAAAGTTCAAAATTGTTACACGGAGGTCTTAGATACCTGCAAAATTTTGAGTTTGGATTAGTAAGAGAAGCAGCGTTGGAAAGGAAAATTGTTGCGGACATGACACCTCATTTCTCTACAGTAATGCCGTTTGTCGTGCCCCTCTACACTTGGACCAAACAAAAACCATGGATGGTAAGGATCGGCCTCTTTCTCTATGATTTACTTGCTTGGCCGAAACAGATAGGCAAGCACCGCATGTTGAAACGAGATGAACTGATCGAAAGATTTCCCATCGTAAACAATGAGGAAATTGTTAGAGGGGCTTACTATCATGATACAAGAACCAATGATGCACGGTTGACACTCCTCAATATCCTAAGCGGAGTAGCAGGACATGGCGATGCATTGAATTATGCAGAGGTAATTAAATGGGAAAGAACCGCTGAAGGAATAACCCTCCATGTAAAAGACTATGACAATGGAGAGACCTTCCAAGTAAAAACCCGCCTAATGATCAACGCATCAGGGCCATGGGCGGAAGAAATCGAAAGCCTAGATGGAGCGGATTTCAGAGGAGAAATCAAGGTTCGAAGAACGAAGGGGATACATCTGACTGTAAAACCAAGGTTGAAGGATCATTGTATTCTGCTTGCCAACACGGATGACCGTCCAATTTTTGTAATGCCATGGGGTGAGTTTGACATTGTCGGAACTACCGATACTGATTGGCCTGGAAAGCCAGAAGATGCAGTCGCCGATGAAGAAGACATTAAATACGTATTGGACGCATTGAATAAGCTTTTCCCTGATGCAAATTATACTTATGATGACATTTATTCAACGTTTGCAGGCGTTCGTCCATTGATCTATCAACCAAGCAAAGATGAACGAAAAACAAGCAGGGAACACACTATCAAGAACTATGGAGATGTTATCTCGATTGCAGGAGGTAAATTGACTACATTTAGAGACATGGCAAAGCAAGCTGTTGACTTGGCGATCAAAAATTTGGGTTTGGAGAAGAGGAATCACAAGTGCCTAACCCATAAACTGCCCTTTTGGGGATGTGAATTCGACGAGTGGGAATCTTTTGATGCCTTTGTAAAGGAAATGAAAAAAAGGTTCTCCAGAACCTACGAGCTGTCCGAAAGAACCGTTGAAATATTGATTCATTCATATGGAACTGCAATTGAAATTATTGGGGAGCTGTTGAAAGAAAACAGTGAATGGAAGAACTTACTTGACCCATCCCTCCCCTTTATTGAAGCTCAGATTGTAATGGCAGTGCGATATGAATACGCTAGAACGGTGGTTGATGTTCTCAGAAGAAGATTGTTAATTGCATTTTGCAAGGGCAATGGTCTTCAATGCCTAGATCGGGTTGTAGAAATTATGGGAGAAGAGCTTGGTTGGAATGAACAACAAAAAGAACAGGAAAAGGAGAACTACAAATCATACTTGAAAAATCGAATGTGGTATCCGGGGTTGGATGTTTAGCTCATCTCGAACATTCGATCCAATGATCTCTTTGCTTTGACCCTTATTTCTTCTGGAATTGTAATAATCTGATCTGGTTTTGGGTCTTTGAGTGCCTGAAGAATGTTTCTCAGCTCATTCCTTTTCATATAAGGGCAAAGGACACAGGATCCAATGAATTCCCTGTCCGGAAACTCAACACTGAACCGATCTGCCAATCCACATTCAGTTGCCAACATGAAACGTTTTTTTTCTGGATGAGACGCAATGTACTTTCTCATTCCAGACGTACCTTCAACAAAATCGACCCGATCAATGACATCAGGTGGGCATTCACTATGTGCAAGTATCACAATGTCTTGTCCGTATCGTTCCCTAGCAAGTTCGATGGATGATGGATTGATGTTGTCATGGACAATACACGTCCCTTCATAATCAATAATTTCTTTGTCAGTTACTCTTCTTAGATAATTGGCCATGTTTTTGTCCGGAATGAAGATGATCCTTTCAGCATCCAGTTTGTTGACTATGTCCTCAACATTTGCAGATGTTACGCAAATGTCGGCTTCAGCCTTTACATCCGCCGTTGTGTTGACGTAAGCAACGACAAGCACTCCCGGAAATTGTTCTTTCAACTTACGAACATCCTCTCCAGTAATCGCATCTGCCAAGGAGCATCCAGCCTCACGGGATGGCACAATAACCGTCTTTTCAGGTGAGAGGATTTTTGCAGTTTCGGCCATGAATACGACACCGGAAAAAATGATAATATCAGCATCGGTTTCTGCCGCCTGTTTCGACAGCCCGAGGGAATCTCCGGAATAATCTGCAACCCCAAAAATTATGTCTGGTGTTACATAGCTATGGGCCAAAATGATTGCATTTTTTTCTTTCTTCAATTGGTTGATCTCCAATGTAAGAGGTGCAATGATTTCACAATCTTCAAATGTCCAACCGACATTCTTGAGGTTCTGGTATAGTCTCTCAGCCTCTTTATGAAGTTCTGTTTCTGAGACTGCCATTGATGAGCTCATCCTGATAGATATTTCATATTACTGGCAAAAAAACAGTTTGGTCAAGGAAAAGTTGAAATCAAAAATCATAATGTTTTTCAGTCAATTTTCCACAAAGGATAGAGTTTATATGGGCAACATCTCACTTTTTTCATGGAAAATGTACTGAATTCCGACCAAACACTGTGCTTTTATTGTCTGTCCTATTCCAAACTTTTCTCGGATTATCCTTGGAACCAAGCAGTCTTGGACAAAGATACCGCAACACCTCGATGCTATCTCCATGGCCGGTATGTTTGTTCATCATGCCGTCTCCCAAGACATTTCAATGGAATTGCATGGTGCAATCGGTGTTCAGCATTTACATGTGTCAAATGTATGCCACATAAGGTTCAATTCAAACGATTCCTTGTTTATCGACATTACTATGAAATTCAATGTACAAAGTGTGGAAGTATCAATCCTGCGTTGGAATACGCAGAAGCCATAGGAACACACCCCTTCCAAACAGGAAAAATTAAGCCTTCCTTCCCGATCAATGTGTGGTTGCCTTTTCTCACACCTGAGCCAACACCGTCCAGTGCTGACAAAGTTTTGAATGAAGAACTGAATGGAAAGCAAAGAATCGAATCCTATTTGCAAAAGCCTCACATTATCACCAAAGCAATTGATGAAACCGGAAAAGCTCTTAAGGTTGACAACAAGATTCAAACACCCCAGAACATCGATTCAACACCTATTGCCAAATGGAGCAAAATTGCACTACACTATCATGAGAGGTCAAAGGAAGGCGGTGATTTTCATCACCGTGAACTAATTGCACCTCATGTATTGGGACTTCTAGAAACCATACCAAAACACTCACGAATTGTAGATGTGGGATGTGGGGAAGGTTATTTGTCCAGAATAATGTTTGAAAAGGGAAGAAATGTGGTTGGGATAGATCCAAGTGATATGATCGATTTTGCCATATCTTATGCTGAGGTAAAGGGATACGACATAGACTACATTAAATTGGATGCAGCAGGTGCTCTTGAAAAATTTGGTTCTAACTCCTTTGATGTGGCAATTGCAAACATGGTTCTAATGGACATCGATGACGATAACATAGACTTAACCATCGGATCGATTTCTCAAATGCTAACAGAAAAAGGAATTTTCATATTTTCCATTCTTCATCCAGCGTTTACACCCCCTGCACTCAAACCTTTCAGACTTCCTTGGGATTCCGACAAAAATTCTGATAAGATATACCTCGTCGGCGATTACATCAACAATCAGAACATCGAAATCTCCTTGGTCTCAGGTTTTCCAACAAACCACTTCCACAGACCACTCTCCTATTATGCCTCATTGCTCAAAGAGCATGGGTTTGTAATTGAAGAGATGATTGAACCAAAACCGACTCCAGAACAAGTACTGACTTATCCACGAGAGATGTTTATGGATTATGACCGGATGCCCATATTTTTGGTTGTCAAAGCGCTGAAGCTAAGACAAGCGTAACAAATTTCAAGCGGATTGCACTTCCGCATTCCATCATCTTCGAGACAGTTAGTAGCGACATCAAAAAGGAATATCCAAATATGTGGGCGTACATAATTTTTGTATGGTAGGGCCCTCCAACTTAAAGGAAGAATCAAATCCATTACTTTTTCCTCAAGAATACAGATTCTTGAATATTGCACTTACACATCCTGTCAAACTCATGAGAAGGAAGGCAATGGAGCAGATCACAAATGAAAGGGTTCTTCAGAAATTTGTGATGAAATCAACAGATCGAGACCTAGCCATGGAAGCCCTTGGACGGATAAGAAACGAATCAATCTATGTTGAACTTGCCATAGGTGCTTCGGATTTAGATCTGAGGGTCTACTGCATTGCACGGATAACACAGTCCCATGAAGACCTTTTCCTGAGGTTTGTTTTGGAGGAAAACGACTTCCGTGTTCGTAGAGAGGCATTGGAAAAACTTCGAAGTGAAGAATTGCTGAAGAAGGTTGTGCTTAACTCTGATGATACCAAAATCAGGCAATTGGCGCTCTGCAAAATTTCGGATCAAACCCTTTTGGCAAGAGCAGCCATCAATGATCCCAATCCAAAAATACGGAAAATGGCATTAGAAATGCTAAAATCTCCGGATCAAAATTTTCTTTATTACAGAGCAATTGAGGACACCACTAACTTTGTCAGAGAAGCTGCTTGCAGCCGTCTTCGAGATTCTGATCTTTTGACTAAGCTTGTACTGAAAACATCGGATCAATTTTTGGCAGAGTTTGCCATTTCCCGAATTAGATCTCTTGATAATTTGGCTTTGTTGAGAGTGTCCGCCCCTGCCAACCTCCAAAGGTTCATACAAAAAAGAATTAAAGAGATGAATGGGTGAAAGAAATTTTACCCCAACCCAATGGCAATGCTTGACATTTAGCAATTCCTTTAAAAGTGGCCATTCCCTTAAATTGTAATATGAGTGAAACTGTTCCTAGCCTCCAAATTACGGTCACTGACGATGCTAAATATGCAGTGATGGAGGCTGTCAAAGATCTCGACAAGAAGTGGTATTTACGCATCTTCATTCAAAACAGCCCGTCAGGACTCCGATATGCCATGGCAGTCGACACCAACGTTCACAGCCAAGATGAAGTGTTTTCAATCAATGGGCTGGATGTTGTAGTAGATGAAATTAGCCGACCATTTGTCTTGGGTGCTACAGTTGATTTCGTCAACCAAGGAGAAACCAAGGGATTCAAAATCTCAAACCCACATGTCGACCTTTCAGCAATTGGCGGTGCGTGTGGTGGAGGAGCCTGTGGCGCCGGAGGATGTTGCAGTACATCCGGTGGTGGCTGTGGCTCAGGCGGCTGCTGCTAAAGAGAACTTCTCCTTTTAATCATCCGATCCGTTGTATAGACCGTCACATCATCAAGTTCTCCAGAATTGACAAGATCCAGAATCAACTGTGTAACCTGTTCGTCAGATACCCCATATTTCTCGGCCAAGTCATCAAACGACAGTTGTACGGCTCCTTTTTCCCATTGCGATTTGACATCATCTACAAGCATTTCAGGGATCAAAGAACGTAGCATGAGTCGCCCGCTTTGCATTTGGACAATGGGGCTTTTGTCTGACCTCAGCCACTCATGAGCCAATGGTTCGAAAACTTCTTTGTGTGGAAGCTCTTTCAGGACATCCTCAAACGTTATTTCATCTTCAACCAAATCGAACTTAGTGAATGCACTGTCCCAAAGCTTCCGAAGATACTTCATAGAAAAAACAGCATCGTCAGTGATCAGGTAATCGTTGGTTTTCTGCTTTCTTTGAAGTTCATCCTTCAATGCCAAAATAGAACGTTTGGGGGAAAGCTTCAAAGTTTCCTGCAATTCAGTAATTTCTACTGGCTCTTTCTCAGTCTTGTTCAGTATTTGCTCGAATTGAGGAGTTGGATCACCAGGGATAAACCAACCTTTCTTCCCCACAAATCGACCCTGTATTCTCTTCTCACTCACCAGTTGCTCCATGGCTTGGAGAAGCACATCACCAGGCACTGGGCTTTCTTCCATCAACGGGATGCAAATTGGTTCAGAAAAGTTATAGCCTAGAAGAAATTCACGTGCTTTTTCGTGAGGAGGTTTCCCTTTTCCGAACAGCTTCTTGAAAAATGACATAGGTTGGCCAATATTTTCAATTTGAAATATTTTCTGTTTCAATCATCAATTGAAGTTTCGGCCGAATTTGAAAGACATCGGATCATTGTTGACATATTGACAAATCAGGCGGAAATCTCAAAACGGGAAAAGGAAACTTCACCAAAATACACGTGAGGCAGTCATCTTTTTTAAACATGATGCGATATGTGTAATAGG
>JALUTL010000315.1 GCA_027016475.1 Candidatus Heimdallarchaeota archaeon | reverse complement strand
CTTCTAGAATTGTTGACCTTACAAGTTATTATCTTTTTGCCATAGGAAATAAATCTTGGTTGAACAAAAATCCACAAAAGCCGAACAAAAACTGACTGAAAAAAATACATGTTTGACCAAGAAATTGAAATATTCCTGTAAATTTACGCTACATGTCCGCGTAATTATCCAATCGGGCTGTGCAATTGTTCACACTGTCTGAAACTGTTGTTCAATGATATTTCAGACTCTGTGCTCAATGGATGAATGTGAATTTTTGTGGAATCATTTTCATCTAAAGATTCAGAAATTCTAAATCCTTATATTGAATGAATCCAATCTAATAGTATAACACAGGGCGTTTTTACGTCTGAAGGATAGGTAAGGAGCATGTTAAATCAAATCTTCAAAAGGGACGCAGAAGGCATTCCAACAATTAAGTTGGTCATTTATGGGCCCTCCTTGGCAGGAAAAACCTCTCTTCTCTCTATTTATTCAATTCTGAAGAAGGTGGAATCGCCTGAACAGGTCTACTCCGATCTAAAAAAGATTGAAGACCCAAGTGGACGGACAGCCTTGTTTGACCAATCAGTATTTGAACTGCCAAAAGGACAAGGAACAACACTTCCATTGATGAGGTATGCTCTTTACTCTGTTGCAGGACAGGACAGGTACCGTGAAACAAGGAAGGTTGTTCTCCGAGGAACTGATGGTTTAATGATTATGCTTGACCCATCAGTTGAACAATATGATTCGAACAAGGCGTCTCTTCAGGAATTGATGGAATTAATGGGAGATCAACTCAAATCAAATGAAGTACCTTGGATTTTAGTGGTCAACAAAATGGATCTTCCAAAAGAACAAAGGACAAGTACTGAAGACATAATGAAGCTGATGATTGAAGTGGGTCTTGTGGACAATATTGGTGATGCCTACCAACGACTCCATGAAATGTCCTGTCTCCAAGCACGAGATGATCTGTTGGCAATGCCCAAACGAGCTGACTGGAAGGAGCTTCTTGATACAAGCGGCCGTTTGAGGCGTGATGCCCGTCCTGAATCAGTAATTCGTGCCGCCGCTCCAATTGAGAACTTGACACGGATGGTAATAGAACACAAAATCCGAAAAATCAAGGAACAAGTCAGGAAATAGTCTGTCAAAGCTGCATTGTCTCAATCTTATTCTTTTCATCAACAGTGACAAGAACCATGTTTCGAAATCCAAAAAACAAGCCGGTTTCAATGATAGCTGGACATTGAATTGCTTTCTCATGAAATTCTGTTAGATCTCCTATTACCTTTGAATAGTTGATGTCAATTATCCAATTGGAGTTGTCGCTCTGAAAAGGAATACCTTGCGGGGTGAGTCTAAGCTTCAATCTTGCTTCTTCAAAATAGATGGAAACCAATTCATTGAGCCACTTTAAACTCAGGTTGAACCCATAAGGGACAATTTCAACCGGAATGGGGAATGAAAAGTGATCCACAATTTTTTCAGGAGTTGCACCCACAATGATATGTTTTGCCGAGTTCCACATGATTTTCTCTCGGAGCAATGCACCTCCGCCACCTTTGATAATCATAGGGTTCTTGGATGAAACTGTCTGATCTACACCATCGACACAGACATCCAACTCCTGCATGGCAAGAAATGACGTTTCTGGAATTTGGTGCTTTTGCATTTCAATAGAGGACATGGAAGATGCTGAGAAAAAATGCCGCTCATTTCCTTTCAGATGCTGTGAAACTGAAATAATGCTTGCAACTGTTGTTCCGCTGCCAAAACCTATGGCTGAATATGATTGCAACATTTCCGCAATATGCAATGCAATTGTCTTCTTTTGGTCACTCAACTTTTCTGCTTAGATTTGTGGTTATTTAGATATTTGGATTGGAATGATTTGAGTTGAAATGAATGGCACACCCCTATCTGGAATATATCATTTTTGATGCTTGGAGGAATATAACTTATTGTTCATCCGTCTCATTGAAATACTTCTTTAGTTTGGCCAATTCTTTCAGCATATCCATTCTTAATGCTGCAATACTTGTGCTTTTTGCAAATTTTGAATCATCCGGCTGTTCCGGTTTTGGAATAGTCGGCATCGTGGCCGATGGCATTTCCGGTGCTGCTGATTTTTGTGGAGGTTCCGGCTTAGGTATTTTAGGAGCTGTGGATCGTGGTTGTGGTGTTGCTGAAACCTGTGTGGGTCTTGGAGGGGTAGGCGCTGGTATGTCCACATGTCTTGTACTTTGCGAGGGTGACGGAGGAGACGGACTTGGAATTTCCTTGGGCTGAACTGCCGGCCTCTCTGGCATTGGAATTTCTCGAGTAGCTGAGGTCGTTTCCATCGATCGTTGAGGTGCAGGAATTGATGATGGTGTTCGTGTTGATTGAGGGATTGGTAAATCTTCTGCTACTTTGGGTTGTTGAGGCCTTGCAGGTGGTGTTGTCGGCTGATTTCTCCTTGCTGGGACGACAAATGGGTCTTCTTCAAGCTTTGATTGCAAATCTGCTTCAAGGTCTGCCAACTCAACATCGTCATCCATTGAAGAGGCAGATTGGGTTGTTTGCTGAATGCCTGGAAGAGCAACCTTTCTCTGAAGATCCTGCAATGATTGGTTGATTAACAACAAATCAGCCTCAAGCAAACGTTTTGCCTTAACATAACCACTTGTTGATATAATTCCTTGGTCTCTTGCAGTCTCAAGGAACGGTAACATTGCTTCAATCCCAAGCTTTTCGGCAGACAAGGCCACAGCTCTATCTTGTTCTGAACTGAGTGAGGTCGAAAGACCGAAGGCAGAAGCATTGTTGGAACTTGATGAAACAACCGTTCGTCCTCTTGATACAAAAAATTTGGAGAACACAATTGATAATATAACTGCCAGCATCCCAAAATAGATTAGGGATTTTAAGCCAAGTGAAATCCCTTCTGGCGGAAGAGCATTTAATTGATCGTCAGGAAACATTATTTCACCTTCTCTTTTAGATTTAATGTCCCTTTAATGTTATTAAGTATTCCTAAGTCTGAATATAAAAAGAGTTATAATGGATGGAGATACTGCGTTCCTCTAGTCTACGGATCTAAAGGCCCGGAAAAAATATGGTTCCACTATCTTCGATTGCCAGCCCCAACTTTACAAGAACTTTGATCGCTGCCTCTACTCTGGGAATATCCCATCCCAATAATTCTGCCAAAGCTTCAACTGATGATTGGCCTAACCCTGATGCCATTCTTAGAATATGGGTGGTGTCATCACTCAATTCCACTGGCTTGAATTGCACAATCCCTTTTTCTTTATCCATGAAGCCTGGTATCAACTTTTCTTTTTCAAGTTGCTGAACTGCTTCCAGAATGTCTTTGTCCCGAAGCTTCCAATTGGATCTTGTTTCCGCAAAATAATTTTCAATTTTGTTTAATGAAAAAATGCCGCCTGAATCTGACAGTTCTTCAGTTGCAATATAAAGCAGTTCTCTTGCCAATAGTCGAAGAAACTCTTTTCTTTTGAACCTAGGCGAAACAATCTCTCCGCCTGTTCCCACAAACGCTGACATTCCTGCTTTTTCACGAATTGACGCTAGACTGGACGTCACTTTTCTAGACTTTAATGTACCTTTTTCCAATTGCTTTTCCCTAGTTTTTATGCCTTCCTTAAGAATTGATCTCTTTTCCTCTTTTGCTGATTGCTCAATGCCTTCAAGCTTCTTTGCAAAATCGGCCAGCGCATTTTTTCTTTCTTCTTTGTCTGTCATAAGTGTCTAAATTATATCTGTGTATGTACCTAAAAAAATCCTTTCGATTACTATTGGCTGAAATAAATGAAGGATGAATGAACCTGAAAGAAAGTGCAATGTGTTAGGTGGATTGTTTTCAGAATTCCTTCAGAGCTTCTTCGATTAGTTTGGCAAATTCTTCATCATACTTTTGCTCCATAGATTGGGTGTTTGGTTTAGGGAGATTGGAAGAAAGGCTTTTGATGGTTCTGCCTTTTGAATCCTTTATTTGAATGTCCATTTCCATCGCTTGGGTCTTACTTAGCTCGCTTAATGCCTCTTCAACTAGTTTGGCAAATTCATCCGCTTCTGGATCATCTACAACAGTTTCCTTCTGCTGATTCTTTGGAACGGCTGTCAGTCCAGTTTTTGCAAGTTGATGCAGACTAGGTTCTTCAGACTGCTCTGGATGAAATTCTTTTGACATTACATCGTAGAGGGATGGGGTTGTTCCATCATCAACATTTTCATCTTCTGTAGGTGAAGATATCGGTGGTTCCAACGAGTGAAGTTCCACTATCATTCCTTTCAAAACTTGGATTTCCTTGTGAAAATCCATCAAAAGTTTCCGGTGTTCTTCCAGAATAGAAGCCTGTGCTTTGCTTTCTTCACGTTCACGATGCAAGTCTATAATATAGGCCTTGATGGACTTCCCTAAGTTTTTTGCTGTGGATTTTATTTCCCTGTGCAATTGTTCTGAAACGTAGAAGCTTATTTGTTTTGAATCTTTACGGCCCATTACAGGTATACTAGTTGAATACTCTTATATAAATGTGTACAATAGTGGTACTCAATTACTCCGTATTTTTACATTATGATCCCCTTTTGGAAACATTGGATCTTGTTTCGATCACTTGAGTGACAATCGGAACCAACTTTTTTTTAGAACAGCTAAACAGATGAAGTATGACGGAATTCCAAGCCAAAAATTCTGAAAACGTGGAAAGCGAAGAAGGATTGCAATACCATCTCAAGGTAAAACCAGGCGATTTGGCACAAACCGTTCTGCTCCCGGGTGACCCGAAACGAGTTGAAAGAATTGCAGAACAATGGGACAGCGGCAAAAAAGTTGCTGAGTATAGACAATACATTTCTTACACTGGAACCTACAGGGGTGTACCGATTTCAGCGACAAGCTCTGGAATTGGCCCTTCTGCTTGTGAAATTGCTCTTGCTGAGCTAAAAAATGTAGGGGTTTCAAACGTGATTCGAGTGGGCTCGTGCGGTGCACTCCAACCAAGCATAGAGCTTGGTAGTGTCATTATTTCGGAAGGTGCTGTTCGTCTTGAGGATACTAGTGATCATTATGTCATGAAGGCATATCCTGCGGTAGCATCACGCATGATCACAAGTGCTTTGATCAAAGCGGCTGAAGAATTAGGAATACCATACCATGTAGGACTAACTGCAACTTCTTCCTCGTTTTACGTTGGCCAAGGAAGACCAGGTTGGAATGGCTACCTTCCAAGCCATCAACAAAATCTAGTGGATGATCTTGCCAATGCAGGTGTTCTTAATTTTGAAATGGAAGCCAGCCTCCTGTTTGTTATGGGGCGGATCTATAAAATGGAAGTCGGTGCTGTCAGTGCAGTTTATGCAAATAGACCGAAGAAAACCTTTGCCGTCATGGGTGAAGAAAATGCGATAAGGGTAGCAAATGAAGCCGTCAAAATTATTGCAGTTGATTTTGAGCCCAAGATGGGGAAATATTTCTATTAATGACAAAAAATGCTTGGATACCTCAAAAAAATGACCATCGAATTGTAGACATGAAGGATTGATTTATTTTCTTCATGAAATAATTCGTCTTATGGGTGTTGTTGACGAATTTGATTCCCTCAAGGAAGAATTTCTAAGGGGATATGCTTACCATTTTCCGACTCATGCGTTTTCATTCGGCTGGAGAGAATATGCTGGCATAGTTCCTGACCATTCTTTGGAAAAATTGAATGCACGGGCCATGTTCCTTAAAACTATGAAAAAACGGCTCGGAACCATCAATGATACGGCTCTAGATAATGTACGAAAGATTGACAAGTGGGTTATGGAAAACCAAATTGATTCAATTCTTTTTGAGCAGGAGGAACTTGAATCCTATAAATATAACCCTCTGACCTACACTGGGCCTGCATTCGTTTTTGACTATCTGCTTAAACAGTATGCACCTCTTGAACAGCGGGTTCAAGAACTTGCCATTCATTTGCGACAATTACCCAAATACTATGGAATTGCCGCTACAAATTTGAATTTCAACATGCTTGCCAAGGAGCATATACGTATGGCAATTTCAATGTTGAAGGGGATGGTCGCATTTTTCGACAGCATAAAATCTGAAATTCTCAGTGTTGTTCCTGACCAAGGCCAAGTGAGTGAATCTACGTTGCAAATGGCCGTTAGTGCAGCCAAAGAGGCCAAAATGGCGCTGGTTTCCTTCATTGAAAAACTTACAGAGGCAGAAAAAATAGCCAATGGTTCCTTCAGGATGGGAAAGGAAAAATTTCAGAGAATGCTTTGGATGGAGGAAAGAGTTGATTTACCTGTTGAGAAAATTTTGGAGGCAGGCGAAGAAAATCTTAGGAGGAATTTGGACGAATTCTATTCTGCCGCAAAACAAGTTGATCCTTCTCTTGAACCAAAACAGATACTTGAGCGGATCAAGGCAAACCATCCATCAGAAGACACTCTGATTGAGGACACCCAAGCCATGCTTGAAGGACTAAAAGATTTTTTGATCCAAAGCGAGTTTGTCAGTGTTCCTTCGCCAATTCTCCCAAAAGTAATTCCAACACCGAAACCATTCCGAGAATGGGCGTTTGCCGCAATGGATACACCTGGAGCATTGGAAACCAAGGCTACGGACAGCTACTATTACATTACCCCTCCCGACGAAAATTGGAATGAAGAAGAGAAGGAAGAATGGCTGAAAACCTTCAATTATAAGCAACTATTGGACATTAGTGTCCATGAGGCCTATCCTGGACATTATTTGCATCATCTTCACAACCAAAGATCAAAATCATTGATGGCAAAACTATTCGGTGCATACCACTTTTGGGAAGGATATGCTTTATATGTAGAAGAAGCGATGTGGGAGGCCGGTTTCCAAAAAGGAGACTATGAATACAGGATGGCCCAACTGATCGAAACGCTAATCAGAAATGTCAGGTTAATTTGCGCTATCAAATACCATACAACTGAGGACTTTACAATCGGAGATGCAACAAAATTGATGATGGAAAAGGCCTTCTTGGAACAGAAACCTGCAGAAAGTGAAGCATTTAGAGGAACCTTTGATCCTGGTTATCTTAACTATGCTTTAGGCAAGCTTATGATTGAAAAGTTGCGCAAGGACTATGAGGCTGAAAAGGGAGATGAATTCTCACTTAAAAGATTCCATGATGAACTGTTGAGCTATGGGGCTCCTCCAATACCTTTACTTCGAAAAATTATATTGGCTGAAAAACACGACGAGATTTTATAATGCCTTACAGACCCAAAAGATTTGCCAGCCCTGGATTAATCTCTGCGATTTTCTCTTTAGCAAGAATTTCGTAATATTGTCTGATAATTCCTGTTGTAAGTAAAATCCCTGTGCCTGTACCAATTGCCCCCACGAAGTCTGCCAATGCAGCTAGTAAACCTATGAACACACCACCCAAAAATGCTGCATAGGGGATGTAGTTCTGAAGATATTTTTCAATGCTTTTGACATTTCTCCTAAATCCTGGAATTTGCATGTCTGCACCAATCAGTTGCTGTGCAACATGTCGGGCCGACATGCCAGCCGTTTCAACCCACACCATTGCAAAGAAAGTAGAAAGAACTACCATCAGGATGAGGTAGCCAATTGCATGGACAGGGTTATTTATTACATCTAATATCCCCCTAGGTGCCGTTGTATAGGCTGCAATTCCATTGACGGGGACTTGTTGACCGTTTTCATCTGCCCATACCCCCGTAAATCTGGCAAAGGCTCCCCACGCCGAGTCATCATCTGCAAAACGACTGTTGAGGAACCTGCTGACCAAATAAACATTGGCAAACAAAGCTGCGACCAAAATCACAGGGATGTTTGAGACATACAAGAATTTGATTGGATATCTTGCAGGCATCTTGTAGGCACTGTGTTGGACAGGAATCTCAATCTTCATGCTTTCAAAGTAGATAACGACTGCAAATACTACAATTGTGGCCAATACATTGAACATGTCTGGTGAGTTAGGTAGATCTGGATGCCATAAACCTCTTACAACTCTTCCCCGAATGATTGATTGCGCAAAGAAGATTAATGCGCCGGAACGATATACACAATCTTGTGGATTGTCCGAAATGCAGGTTGGGTCACTGACATCATTTATGTTCAATAAACCTCTCACAACCTGAAAGCTGACTGAGGCTGCAATGAACAACGAAATGCCTGAACCAAGCCCGTATCCCTTTTGGACAAGCTCATCCATCAACATAATTGCCAGTCCTGCCAATGTCAACTGAATTACAATCAGAGCTTGCGCATTGATGTCGTCTCTGACTGCACTCCCATAGGCACCGCCTGCAATATAGGCAAATGCTTCAAACACTGTCATCAGGATTGCCATGATTTTTTGTGAAACTGTGTACAATGCCCTTTCTTCTGGGTCTTGGAAATCAACACTGATAATACGAGAACCAACCAGCAATTGCAGTATCATACCTGCTGTGACGATAGGACCAATGCCAAGCTCTGCAAGCGTACCTCTCTGGCTTGCCAAAATAGTACGCAATGCAAAGAATGGATCTTCTCCGCCATCATCTTCATATCCGAAGACAGGAACGGAAAGCATGGTCAGATAAAGCACTAGAGTCAGAAAGGTGTATAGAACTTTTCTGTTGAATGATAGTTGCTTTTCGGGTTTCTTTACCTCAATGGTAAACGGTAGGAAAAGTTTGAATAATCTCAAGAATCGGCTTGCTATTTTTCGTCACATCCTGGGTTCTCTGTGGTTTGTTGGTTACCACCAACTCCAATTCTAGGGATTGAATGAGTATTAAAATTCTTATCGTTAGGTGTCTTATTGAAGAGGTGTTAGGTTTGTTTCACAGTTACATTCACAGAAAGGGAAATTTTGTTAATGGTATCCAACAGCCTCTCCAATTCAGAAATGGTTCCTAAATAGGTCTCTTCTTGGTTAAGGGATTGATTTTCGTAATAAATTGTAATATTTCCACTGCTGGCATGGAGGGAAACATCCCCTTCTTTCACCTGCTTAACAAGGTTTTCATTCATGCCTTTCACTTGAGTTGGAAGGACAATTTTTCCGCTCCGTTTGATAGCCCTGTTGGTTATGGGCAACGCATTCATTAGGCGTTTTGATGTGAAGGGAACCACTGCCCTTTTGATGACCAAATCGAATGGCTCAAATCCTTCAAAGACAATTGACAGTTGATATTCCGTAATATTTTCCATGATGGTTTTTTTCATGTCCAATAGAAAATCGTTCGGAATGGGGTATACGATTATGTGCAAGACAATATCATAAAAAGGGGAAAAATTCATAGAGCTACAGATGCTAGAAAACCTTCGTCAAAAATCATATTTTCGAATTCGAGAAATGTATCAGGCACTCGCAGACTCGCTGATTGATTTTGACTGCTATCCTCTTGCTTCTGGCTTTTGTGTTGTTCGTGAGAGCTACCAAAG
>JALUTL010000314.1:8539-9444 GCA_027016475.1 Candidatus Heimdallarchaeota archaeon | reverse complement strand
GTGTTCAACTGTTGTCCATTGATGGTAGGCGTTGACTTAACTTGACTAAGCGGTTCTACCTCCAACCCTACAATACCAGTTTCATAGGAGTAATTGTCCGAATAGAAGAAGCCAGGTGCAGAATAGGAAATTACAATCAATCCAAAAAGGAAAATGACAGTGAAGAATCTGATCAATCTAAATCTGAAATTTTCTGGAGCATACTTTTTGATTGGCAGAAACAGTTGAGCTTTATGAATTAGTGTATTTATTTGAGTCCTGATGTTTTGCATTGATAACTCATAGAACTCTTCTTCTTTGTTCTTGTCTTCAGGCCAAAAAATAATGGCTATGCCAGCAATTGCTGCAACAAAATAGACGAGGAGCTGAATTCCTGCATTTCTTTGCATTGCCAGACTAATATGTCCTATTATGGGAGCTCTGGCAACCGTGACTCCCAAAATTTGCGAATGGTGTATAAAGATATCAGTTCCTCCTTCCCGATCTGGACCAGAATTGGTGATGGGATTGTCTCCTTTTACAACAAAATAGTATTCATTGTTGATTTGCTTGACCATGATGACTCTATGAATAATGAGTGTGTTGAAAGAATTTTTGTAAACTACAACATCTCCGAGTCGGATGTCTTCTGGTGCCATCTTTTTAATCAAAAATATGTCTCCCTGCAGGTATGTTGGATTCATTGAATTTGGATCACTGTTTTGAATGACGACCACATTGTATCCAAGAGTGTTTCCAACTGCTCCAGTTATGAATCCTATGACAAAGAGGAGAACAATACCCAAAATCGCATACTCAACATAATCCTTTTTGAGTTTCACAACTATAGCGAAAATTCGGACACGTTAAAATCTTTTGGTGATTTTTTCACCCAAGAGGGAACGGAAAACTAAGAAATGAAATTG
>JALUTL010000314.1:0-8529 GCA_027016475.1 Candidatus Heimdallarchaeota archaeon | reverse complement strand
CCAATAGTATTTTGGCAATGAACTTTCTCCGTTGAGGACGACAAGCTTTCCTGACCTGTCCTGAAAAACAAATAAAAGCAAAGCCAACCATAGCAACCCAAAATCAATCATGAACCAGAACACGATAATTGTAAGAAGAAAAACCACACCTCTTCCAACAGATACTCGGAGAATTGTACCGCCCAACATTTGTGCAGATGGTAAAAAACTTAGTCCTGAAATGTAAAATATCACCAAAAAAGCCAAAAACAGGGGATTCAACAGATATATCTTTGAAATTGGTTCGACATTTATCCCTACCATTGCCAAAAGTCCATACATAATATTAAACAATACTGGTTCATAAAATGTTGATGCAATCATGGATGTTTTGGCATATTCAAGTGCAAAGGCAGGTGAATTTAGGGAAAAAGGGAAAGAAATTGCCATGCCAATGACCGAAATGATCCAAATGGCAAAATTCCCGATAAATGCAGTCAACACTAACCCTGTTTTGTTCTCATGTGGTTTATGCTCCACAAAAATCGTACCCAAAGTCCCTATTTCAAAAAATGGCGGCGCGAATATGTACAGAAATGTTGGTTTAGATCCTGTATACAATAGATTCAATTTTTCTGTAATGATTTGTCGAAGCAATAAAGAACCAAACACTATTACAAAGAAACCCAATGTATGAAAGATGACCCGATTGGAAAAAACTATCAGCATATTGTCCATCTGAAATGCAAGGTTTTGAATAATCAGCTCTTGCCGAATGGAGACGACAAATCCAGACACAAGAATGCTGACTAAAGTAAGATAGAAAAAAACCATTGAAAATTTGGTGCTCTCATTCTGCTTTTGTTTTGAATCAGGCAAAAAAGTGTATGTTATGACCAACATGGATTCAGGTAACTGAGGACTTCTTCTTAAGATTGGAGTCAATCCAGGCACTAATTGTTCACTTGACTTTACCAAATTCTTGAAAACCGTCTCTAATGTATTATTTTCAGGTCTTTGAACCACGAATTGAGGCGAATGAACCATTAACTCCTTGACAACCACAAAATGATCCTTTACCAAATTAAGGAGATCAAGGTAGCGAAATTCTGTTTCATAGCCTGTAGGTGTTGACAATTGTATAATAAACTTTTCGCGGCCCTCTACTTGCGGTGACGTATTTTCAGTAAGAGCATCAGGTGGGGACACCTTTTCACCGCAATGAATACATTTTCCCGCAGGAGTTCGTCCAAGACAAGACCAGCATATATATTCTTTCTGTTGATTTGTCATTAAATTCACACTACAGTACAATCAAGCAGTTGCTTTTTTCCTTTCAACTGATTTGTTTGATTTAAAAGTTATGGAAAGGAGTGATTTGATTTATTCTAAGTTGATTTTCAAGAGCGACCTCAATGATCGTATTATCATCGCACTAAACATCAGGAGAAATGCATTAGGCCATTGGTAGAATATATTTTCAGTCCCGCCTAGATAAATCCCATAAACAAAGAGGCCTCCTGCAATAAATACCAACAAGCCTTCAATCCATCCCAGAACAAAGTAATCCTTAACCATTCTCGGTGAAAATGCTGTTATGAAAATGATCAATCCCAATAGAATTAGGACATCAGCTACAATAAGCGGGTTCTCAAAGTATAACCATTTAACATCAGACGGTTTTAGATATCCTAAGTAATCACCCACAATTGAGTACACCAGAATTGAATTTACTGCGACAAATGCAATGGTTTCAATCAAATCTTGACGTGTACGGTTTTCAAGCAAAAATCCTATTACAAGCAGCAAAGTTCCACCTGCGATAGTTCCAATTATGATTTGAGAGGCCAACTCTCCCAACATCGAATTGATGAGAACATCTTCATTGGCAACCAGAAAACCGGAAGAAATGTCCAAGATTACTGAATCAATTTCTTTGCTTTCCAATGCATGCAACATCATATTGTAGTATCCTGATGCAAGCAGTAACGCCCCGACCGATAGAAGAATCCTTTTGAGGAAACTTGCATGTTTTGTTTCCATTTTCTTTATTGGTTTTAAGGTTGAAGCACTTTCCACATCTATACCACTAATGGCTTCATACTGTCGTTCCAACTTTTCATAGTATTTTTGAAGTTCCTCAAGCTTGGATTTTAGCTCCTCATCATCTGGATTTTTCTTTAAGTTGTTTTC
This sequence comes from Candidatus Heimdallarchaeota archaeon, assembly GCA_027016475.1. GTDB lineage: Archaea > Asgardarchaeota > Heimdallarchaeia > Heimdallarchaeales > Kariarchaeaceae > WAKA01. Next base: position 6,357 of record JALUTL010000314.1, on the reverse strand, counting down.
CAAATCCTTGATTTCTTGTGCAGTTGATTCAAGCTCCAACCGAAGGTTGGCGCGTATCCTTTTTTTGCTTTCCACAATTCGACACTGGTTCTGAGGAATATATGCCTTGCTCTAATTTAGTGTACAAATTCAGATTTTGATAAAGTAAGAAATAATGAAGTTCTCATTTTTATTGGGGTCAATATAAAATAATGTATGTATTATTCCAAGGAGACGACCGAGCGGATGGAACAGATATTACTAGTAAAACCGTTCAATGAATCGTTTTTTCGAGATGTGCAGCTTTTGTTTCATTTGTCGTCCAAATATTCACCTCTGAGTGACATTCGTTCAATTCTCAAGCGTGAACAATTACATTTGGGATGTATGATCTTTTCGGCGGAAAGCGGAGAAAGGTATCTATTAAGGAATGTCATTCGTCTCATTCTCAAACTGTCCCATCAACCGTATGCAAACAAGATACGAGCAATCACGCTGAAAAAATCGAGGATAGGATGTGATTACTTTCTTGGACAAATAACAGTAAATACGGATGAAAATTCATTTGTTCTTGACTATGTATGGCAATGGTCTGCTTTTTCAAAACCGATAGGGTACGACAGATTTGTAAAATTCGAAACTATTCAAATTCCGCAATGATCCTTTGGATTGTTTCAATGTCCTTCAAGGATACATCCGGAGACGATATCAGGTTAATTGAGGCGTACTCATCATATTGTATCACGATGACTTGTCCAAGACTTTCGAATTCAGCTGTAAGCAATGATTGTTGCAATTTCAACTGATCTCCACGGATTAGCGCGATCATTTCAAATTCTATATTGGGATGTGGCAACAGAGTGGAGAACCTAGGTATATTTGCCAACAACGGTTTTGATCCTATGAGATGATTAATCTCTGATTGTGGTGCAGGAACGGCGTAAACGTTTTTTTGTTTGACATCGTACACTTCTATTGAGACTTTAGCGGGGTCAACAGGAATTGCCCTAAACGGCAATCTCTGCAAAGTAGGGTTTGAAATAAGGAATAGATTTCCATCCGGAAACGATCCAAGAAATAATGCATCCAAAAGTTCAAGTCTGTCTGGTGTTTCATCAAGCATCACAAATGATGTCCCTTCAGGTGGCTGGGTATAAAATGAAAAGATAGGTAAAATATGCTTTGCTGAATAGAAGCTTTCAAGTTGAAGAAAGCTTGGGTTCAAATCAAGAACAGTTGCAAAAACGTGCCTCACATATTTGCTGATTTCCGAAAATGACAAGTTGGGTATTTGTGGAATGTCTGCCAAATGAGGCACAATGGTGAACATTAGCGGCAACGACATTTTCTTCCGAATTGTGGTATCGTTCAGAAGCGATTCAGCAAATGTGTTGAGTATCCAAAGAACTTTTGCATAATAAATGGCCGAATTTCTCTGTTCAAACCGATCGATTTGTTCTGATGACTTGATGAAGTTCGACATTGGACTGGTCAGAAAAATCATCAGAAAGGTAATGTTAACGCTTTTGAATGTTCGAAACTGCCTCCAATACCTGTTCATGAGAAATATGAAAATTCCCGCCACTTTGAAATACTCCTCGATGGTTACATGCTGTGGATCAGGAACCAAAGTAAGAAGCAAATAAGTGAACGCAATTTGCAGGAAGATTATTGAAGTGATGATGAACGAAATTTCAATCGGAGTTTTGTCGATCTCTACATATTTCAACAAGTAATCCATCACACTATCCCGGCGTTGGTCACAGATTACCAACTTCAATGTGTTGCTGAATGGGACAAATGATGCAGGGAAAATCGAAGGAAGTTTGTCCTTAAAATAATTGGTCATGAGAGGTATTTCCTTGAACGCAGCCAAGTCAAATCTCGAGGAATTGAGGTCTAGAAGTTCATCGAACGTATCATAAACAATTCCCATAAGAACCTTGAAATCACCTTTCAATGCATCACTGGTAGAATATTTCCGAAAAACATGGTAAAAGTAGTCTTTAAGTGGATGATCTATGATTAACCTTTCATCCTTCAAGACCTTGGAGAAGAGACGATCTATGGGATGGGTAAAGTCATCATAAACTTCCAAAATTACACCTCAGGATATTTTTGACCAGAACGATTCCGTTTTTTCTAATTTTCAAGGGATTAAAAGTTTAAAAGTATTCAGTGTCGCTCCTTTGAAAGTGAACTATGACTGAAGCAACTTCTGGAGTTGTTCAATTTTGGATTGAACTGCCTGTTTGGCATGGACTGGAGACAGAATTTCTGGATTGTAACTCAAAACCCAAGATCTCAAATCCCGATGATAACTTAAGTACTCCCCTACATCTAGGACAGGGATTGCTTTCATGATCTCCTCAGTGAATAAGTTCTTGAGATCTGAATTGACATTGAAAGTTTTTCTCAATTTGAATATCAAGAGCTCTGAGTTGCTCACAACCCAGGGATCAAATTCTGGCGCCTGTGAAATCGCAATCAAGTACAACCCGAATTTTCTTCCTTCGGAAGCTAGATTCTTTAGCCAACGGTCATTTGCCAAGTTTTGAGCCTCTTCAGTTACTAGTATGACATTGTTCTCCACTTTCTCTTGTATTGCCATATTCAGGACTCGTTTCAAGATGGTCGAAACAACAGACGTAGTTATCCAAGGTTCATCCATCACAATCCAATAGACTACGGTATCTAGGGAGTCAAGAGGTAAGATCTTCTCATGTTCCTTGTCCAATAGGCCTTCTATAGTTTCAATGACGAATCTCATGACGTTTGGGCGAGTTTGCTCTTCAATATCCTGAATTTTCTTTGCAAGGTCTTCAGGTGAAGCACCTTCCTGTGAAAAAATCCTTTGTTGATCCCGAATAAGATCTTGGGCTGTTTTGAATGTTTCACCTATTTCTTCAACCGCAAAATACTGAGTTGCTTCAGGTTTTCTTTCTCCTCCAATTTGAATGATTTGGTCAGCGATATCAGCATATTCTAAGTGGTGATCAAAGACAAACACTGTTGTGTCCTGAACTCTCTTGTTTTCCTTAAGAATGTGTTTGGTCAATGTTGTTTTCCCAACACCAGTCTGACCAACTATTGCCAAATGTGGAGTGCCAGCAGGATTGGCACCAAGGATTGGCACTTCCGAAATTGCAACAGGTATGTTCAATCCCATCTTGCGGACATATTGGGACATCAGGTTTCCCAGTGTGTCAACATCGGGATTATCCAACAATGTGTATGGAAGAATCTTTGATCTGACATGCGAGGTTTCAAATGAATCTATATCCTCAGTCGCGAAACCTCGAATATGAGCTTCCAGAGCCAACAGTCTGATATCCAAATAATCAAAATCGTCATTCGAGTAATGTTTCAGCTTCCTCAGAAGTTCAAGCCCTTCGTTTAGGAAAGATTCTCCTTGGTTGTATTTTTCTATCATTAAACCCAAGAGGTGAAGAAACGCATTGTATATGTTTTCTGCAATTCTCTGAGGGTTCTCCTTTTTCTTGAACAACCAACCTCTTTCAGTCTGTTGCTGATATTGCTCTACTTGGCGGGCAATCTCGTTTATCAGCTCGGTCTTCTTGTCTTTCGCGTATTTCAGATATCTTAGGCAGTAATCCTCATAGTCTTCCAGCAAAAGGTCAACAATGATATTTATTATCTGTTCAATCCACTCGATGCCCTCTGCAATTTCGAGGGCGCCGACACGATTTTTCACCGCAGTGCCCAAATCCTCATTCAAAGCCTCCAGTATTCTAGCTTTGAAATGGTAGGCATACAATATGAAAAACGGTCCAAGCTTATCATAAAACGGCGCATCAAGGTCGCCTCTTTCAATTACCACTTGAAGTATCTTTTCAAGTCGTTCCAATAATATATGAGCTTCCTTGGACTTGCCAACGCTTTCAAAATACAATATTGTTTGTTCATAGAGATTATAGCCCTTGATAAAGTCAGACGGGTTGCCTGAACTAATGGCCTGTTTGAGTATTTCTTCCGCCTCTTTTGCTAAATCGGTATAAGATGTGGTAATTGTCACTGGCAGTGATCCTCCGTTTTCTTGGCGGGTTTTTTACCCTTTGGATTCGACAACTTCAACTTGTCTTAGGAGAATATAATTGTCAAAATTAATAAGCTTTTTTTAATTTATCATCTGAAAAGGGTACTTAAAAACTCCAAATCCAAATCGAGAGGTTCTATCCATTTATGTGCAATTTTTTTCGTATGACCCTTTGAAATACTTTATGGCATGTTTTAATGATGATGCAGTTGCAAACCATCAAGAAATTGTTCCGATCGCTATTCATTATGTCTTTTTTATAGAAATAGGTTTAAAATATCTGTAATATGATTACTTTACAGAATGATACAGAAAGTTGAGCTAAATGACGAGAACATGAAGCTCATTGAAAGAATTGTCATTAGGTTAAGTTCACAAGGGAATGAGGAGATATTTCATGTTCTGTCAAAATTGTTTCCTGAAGCGAAAACTATGAGATTGAGGTCAATGGCTGAAGATTTGGCTGAAAAACGTGACAACAGGCTCTCAGAATTCCTTGGTTTGGTGGAAATTGAACCTGTGGACACTTCTGTGTTTGAATCCCTGTCCAGTGCAGATCAAGACGAACAAATACTTAGTGCAAGAGGCGAATGGAAGCCGACCAAATTCGAACTGACAATAACCTGTGCAAGAACCCCATTGAAGGAATTCTTTGACGAATGCAAATCCATAACATGTGAAGCATGCATCACGAACAGGTTGACCGCATTCAAACCTTGGGATCTTTTCTTGCAAAGGGTGGATCAAAGAAGAGTCGATCTTTGCAAAAACTGTGGAATGATTCTTGGAAAGAGAGACAATATTGTCATGAGAAACGAAAGGATGCTGTACACCTGTCACTATTGTGGTCATAAGGGATGGAATCCTGCTAAATAAAGCTGGCACTTTCCAACTTGTCAGGGAGATATTGGTTTGTAATAAACTGCGGATCTTTTGCGTTCAATGCCTGTATTTCTGCTTTGACACCAAGCTCTTGAAGAATTAGCAATTCTTTCTTCCATTCTGGTTTTCGTTTGACAAATTCTTCTTCCAACATGAGCTTTATCTTGTTTTCATCATTTTTTGTCAATTTGATATGTGTGGAAGATGGGATATGAAATCCAGATTCTTCAGTCAAGTCACTTGGCAGAAGACCGAGCCATTTCATGTTTGGAACGGCAAGATTCGCCGCTTCAAAGCTCAAGGATTTCGATCCTACGGTATATACCCTCATAATTTCTATTCCATAGACATCAGCATCCATTATTGCCAAAATCGGAATTTGCAATTCTTCATCTATCTTTTTCAAGAACATTCTGGTAGCCATATCCGGTTGTCCTTTTGCAGTTATCAGGATGGATGGGACATAATCGTAGAATTGGTCTTCAGCCAAACGATTGAAAACCGCGTCTTTCTCAATGACAAGAACAAATTCAGCATCACTTTGAAGATTCTCAATCTCATCTATTGCTGGAGCAATCGATTTTCCAGTCCCAATCTTCGTACAGTCTATGTAATCCCCTTTTTCCTCGAATTGCAGCCTTCCTATTACAATTCCTTTTGAAGAAGCAGTAACATTCAATGAGGTACGGGTTACCTGAAGAAGTGCACTTAGATCCTCAATCAAGTTGTCTGATGTACTCTGAGTTTCGAACGTATTAACGTCATTGTAGAAGATATCACGTTTCGTGTTATGAATGTTCCTGCTAAGGATTTCTTCCAAAATCAACATCAACTGAGTCAGCTGATTGAAAGATTTGACTGATGACAGATTTCTGAATGCTCTTTCAATTTTTTGTCGTCCTAGAAGGACATATTCGGAATCTTCATCAAATCCAATGTTGTCACCCCCACGTGACGGGATGTATAGCTTTGCATCATTGGGATTGTTCAACGCATCGAAAACAAATTTCTCGATTTCACGGACCAATCGTCGTCTGGCTTCTTCCGAAGATACGTTTTCTACGCTCAGAATCCCATATGGCAAGGTTTTGTCCTTGTCATATCTTTGGACAACTGTTTCATAGAATTCCTTGAACTTCTGCATGTTCACTTCCCGTTTGAGATCGATTTCCAGTTTTTGTCCATCAAAAGGATATGTGGAAAGTTTAGTTTTCGGCTCAAGTCTGTACCATTTCTTGTTTGACCTAAGAAATGGAACAAACTTTAGATTTGGAAGACCAAATTCGACTTTGAGGGTCTTCTTCAGGTCATCGACATCCCAATCCAGATCAATTTCAATCATTGCCTTTTCTGTGGGAAGTGTTGTGGAATTTCTTATTGGAATTGTCATTTTTGCTATTAGTGTTCACCTTGACTTTTTCTTGCTTGAGGCCTTTTTG
>JALUTL010000313.1 GCA_027016475.1 Candidatus Heimdallarchaeota archaeon | reverse complement strand
TTTCTGGATTCCGAAGCAGAATCATATCAGCTCAACGCAAAAAAAATTGTGAAGAAATTGAGCAAGAACAAGCCCAAAGAGGATGCGGGCACTAGACATTTTGAGCTGGTAATATTTGTTTCAGACTATAAGAGCAGATCTGTAGAAAAATTGCAACAGAACAAGGTGTGGAGGCAGGTCTACTCAGATCTTTTGGCTTGGGCAGAACAGACATCCGACTACTATGTTTTCTTGGTCAATGAGTTCGCAACGCCAAGCAACATCATGAATCTGTTGGCGGCTGCCCAATTGAATTGGAGAATCAAGACAATCGGAGTTACATTTGTCGGACATGGAGTCAACTCAATCTATGGACATGGGATTTTGATACACAGGGACGACAATCCCAAAAAATTTGGAGTTATGGATGGAACAATATTTGAGCAGGCACTAATGAAAACTGGTGGCAAAAAGATTTCAAAGTTGGTGCACACCAACATCCATTCAAGCTTCCAATTGATGCATGGGAGGAGCACAAGGAACGATCGGTCATCGGATTCTTTGAAGCGCAAAATCCAGATCAGGTGCTAACTGGTTATCGAGGTCTCACTTACGGTTTGTTCTGGCCTTGGAGAATCTTCTGTCATCTGGAACCTACGTAGTTCCAAAAATCATGAAAAAAGAGCCTGTCCTGATTACATATGTTGACAGCAGACCTTTGAATTCTCGTGCATCCATTCTCTTTGAATTGGATACCATTACATCCTCAACGTCGGCCACCATAGCCTTGACAGGAAGTGCTTCAAATACGCTTGCCCCCGCAGGTTATACATCAACAAGAGCATTTGGCATTATGATTGTCCAAAACTATGTCTATCCATATGCCAAAGGGGATGTCCTGAACCCATATCCAATTACATGGATTGCAACAAGACCATATGTGCTGACCTTGGAATTTGTCAGGGATGTGGGCGTTGCAACACTGACAACACCAGAAGACCCTGACTTCCAAATCAGTTTTGAAGTCGGCGGTTTCGGCGATATGGTCAATCCACGGCTTTATGTCCAAAGCATGCAGGTCACTTCCATCAATATCGACCTGTATGAAATATATCCCAAACGCGAAACATCGTCATTTGAAGGAACGGCAAACAAAATCTACGAGGACAAGACTGTCGCTTCCATAAAGGTATCTGGCGCAGGAGGGACTGGGGATTCAACCTCTGATCGAATCAACGGAAGACAGGCTTTGACGGCAGAAAGTACCAGCAATCCGGATTGGCTGACTGCATCTACAACAATCGTAGATTCAAATGACAGGTACCTCGTGTTTTGGGCAAAGGTTCCAAGCACCACCGGCCAATTCAGGATTTGGCTGAAAGTGTTCCAAGGAACCTCCCTGAACACATACTACGTTGAACCAAAAGACATCAGCGCCAGCACCTCACTTTGGGATTTCGTCATGAAACGGGACAACCAGTGGCATCCCTATGTCGTCAACCTGTATGAAACATTTGGCATCCGATATGGGGCAATCAAACAGTTTTCAGTGCAAAGAGACACTGGAACAGTCCTCGTGGACAGCATCTACCTTGTCAGCAGCATTTCTGCCGCCGAAGCCCTGATATCCTCCTCCAAACTCACATCTGAGGAACTGGATCCCTATGTTGACTCATTGGGGGATGTGTTCGCCCCCGATGCCTACTATCAATTTGAAAACAACCTTGATGATTCAGGGGCAAATTCATTTGGCGGGACATTCAACTCGCAAGGCTCGTGGACTGAGGACTTCAACGACAATTCCATTTCCTCGGTATGGACATTGGCGAACCATGCCAACATGCAGATGCGTGAACAGAACCAGCGACTCGAAGGATACCAAACCACCGGAGGGTCTGGTTGGCAGTCGGCAACCCTTACAAAATCAACAACCTACTCTGGACTGCTTCAAGCAGAAATCGACGCCGAATACTATTTCCCAGCATGGGCTATATCTACCTGATCGGCTTAGATGCAAATGACAAGGTGATTTGGGTAGTCGGAAATGGAGACGGATGGGCTTGGTCAGGTGGTTCCATGATCTATTATTTCTATGACATAAATGGCAATTACATGTCAACCTATTCATTCCGTTCTGGTGGTGGAACATTGCCAAATCAAGGGAGTTTCCACATTACCATGGTTTACAATCCGGCGACATACACCTACACACTATCCACTACTGGGGCATACACCAAATCCCACTCATTTTCCTATTCTGCACCCAGAGAAACTACAAAATTACGTATCCAATTCTCTCTCCATCTAGCTATTACAGCACTTCCAGCTATTGGAGAATGGACAACCTTGTGGAGGGCTATGGAGCAGGACAGATAACCTATTCATCTGGAAAGATCGGCAATGCCCTTGCGCTTGATGGTGTCAGCGAATGGGTACTTGTGGAGAACGCAAACCTGAACCCGCAAACGCAGGCCACCTTTGCAGCTTGGGTGAATATTGACGCTACCGGCACATATCATCCTGTTATAGGACAAAGAGGTACCCTTTCCAGTTGGGGACGAGGAATTTCCATCACCCCCGAAGGGAAGCCATATGTGTATTCCAGAGATACATCAGGCAATTGGAAATCCATTGTCTCCACAACAGCCATTGCACCAGGAACATGGAACCACCTTGCAATGGTACAGGATGGGCAATACCTCTATGGCTACCTGAATGGGCAACTCTTTGGTACATTGGATATGGGAAGCCATTCCTCAATGAAGGCGTACTTCACATTGGGAAGCTTCCCATTGAGTACATCCTATTATTTTGATGGTAGGATGGATGAAGTGAGAATCTTTTCAACTGCCATGACACCTGTCCAAGTCAATAACCTGTACAATAGGTTTCTCCTGAATGCAAAGTATGATTTGGGCAATCAAGATGACAGTTCGGGATGGAATACTCCCTTGACTGAATATGGTTCTCCAACTTATGAATCCAATGGATTGGTCGGAAGCTATGTCCACTCAGAGATGTTGAAAACAGCTATGTTCGGGCAAACGTAAATGGAAAATTCAACAACATGCACACAGGCTTTACTGTGTCGTTTTGGATGCAATACTTCGACATTCCTGAAAATTACCACGACATTGTTTATCTCCAAGGAGGAACAGGCTCTGTCTGTACATTCAACTTCTATTTGGATGTCAATGCTGTGGTCTTCAATTTCTATGACGATGCGACTTCAAGCTGGCAAAGTGTCTTCCTCTCGCATAGCTCACTTCCATTCAAAACTGATCAAGCATGGCATCACTTTGTAGGCAGTTGGGACGGATCTTATTTGAGAATTTATGTGGATGGCGCGCTCATGGCTTCAGCCAGCCGCGCAGGAAAGACTCCTGGACGCTCCCCCACATATTTGGGCATCGGAGACGGACAGTTCGACGCCAACATCGCAGACGTCCGCATCTACAGGGGTGCACTGTCCGATGGACAGATCAGCCAGTTGTATCGCCAAACCAAGCCTGTTCAGTCGTTCTCTGCCGCTTCGGCCCCAGCCCTGACCACCGACGACAGCCCTATGTACACCTTCAGTACATACCTCGACAAGGGTACAGGCACAAAACTGGCCGAATACAAGATACAGGTCGGGACATCCTACTACGGCGTCAAGCTGGACAACGGGGCCTAGAAGACCTTGGGCGGAACAACAATTTCTGGACTTGCAGGAATGGCGGAAGAAAAGTCCTACACCATACAGTTCGACATATACCAGACCAAGGACAGCTACGGCGCTGTGGTGAACAATTTGGCAGTGCCCGTCCAGCCTGATGGCGGAGACCCAGTCGAGGCATTCAAGACAACCATACCGTCCGACACTGTGATTCCCCATGTCAACATCCAACCGGGATATGTGGGGACTGCTTCCGTGGTTGCTTCAGGTCAATTGGAAAGCGCATTCTACAAGCCCAACGCAGCAAATGGTCTGTTGACGCAGGGAGCATTCGCCATCAAGTTCGAGCAGGAAACCTATGTTGATTCAGCCGTCGTGAATTCCATCATGGCCACATACAGCAGCGGCTTGGTAGGATTGGTTGAGGATTACATAACCTACGTGACATGCGGAAGAATCGATGCCAATCCGTCCAACTGTCCGCCACAGAATATTAGTAAGTCCATACAGCAACATGTTCATGGATGAGGTGTACCGTGTTAGAGGATTGGCCCTTTGGAGCAGTTCCATCAAATGGAGTGACCGATGGTTCGCCAACGTCCTAATAGATTATGGGAATAAAGAAATCTCCAAATTGGAGCCAAAGACCATCGGCTCGACACAGTACTTCTACTACAACAAGCCGCTCAACAGCCTGAATGTTGAGATACTGATCAAGGGCATCAACGGCCACGACTTCAAGCTGTCGAAGATCAGCTCGTCAGGAAGCGTAATCGCCACCCATTCTGGTTCAACATATCCATACACAACGACAATCTCAGTCGACCCAACACAGGTGCATTTCTTCTACCTGCAAGTTGCACATGATGCAGACCTGTCCAATTTCGGCATCAGCTTCAAGCCGACCCTTTCCAATACCTTTACCCACTATGAGTACCAAAGCGGTAGCGGAACGAACACCAAAGTGCAGTCAACCTACGCAAGCCTAGAAGGTGCAGTCTCCTACGTCCAATACCAGTGGGACGAAAACGGCAATCCAATCGAACCCACGTTCATTGAACTCCCAATCAAGGACGGCAGGCATTGGCTGGACAGAATGGTCGTCCTTGGAGGCCTGCCTCAAATGGGCAACTCGCCCATAGGCAACTTCATCACCGCAAACACATATTCCGCACCACAAAATCCAGTGGGCGAAAAATTGGTGGCAGGCACAAAGTACTGGAACACCATCAATTCCGCCGAAGAAATGTACACCAAGGTGACCAGCTCGAATGGACAGTTCTCCCTCTCCGACGGTGTCGGCTATATGGCAAGCTTTACCATGAAGAGCCGGTACAAAGTCAACATGCAACTGTCCATTTCCGTCACCAAGGACAGCCAGATCGATCTCTATTTCGACGGAACCGAGGCAATCCTCCGACCCTCTCCAAGCACATACGGGTCTTATGGAAAATACAGAAGGTATACCTATACCGTACCCATCGGCACTTCACTGACCTCGTTCCTGCTCAAGATTGTTGCAAGAACCACAACCTATACTTATCAGGAGACTACATGCCTTGAATGGGATTATGTGTTGGAACCAGATGGCACTTACCGTCGAGAATGCATAAGTTATGGTAGCGTCACTCGTACGGGCTATGCCTATCCCTTTGTTGAGATCAGCCTCAATCCAACCGCAGGCATTACCACCGGCGTCTTCGAAATGGTTGACGATGTCGAGACCTTCACGCGCCATGCACCATACTCAGGCAAGCTCACCGCCATCGTCAGAGGACAGAACTTCCAGCTCGACACCACCAACGAAAAGATGCAGGCACAGGTACCCGCATCCGCTCGAACCAGCATCCAGACCGCCTCAGAGACCAATCCCACCGAGAACCGCGTCTTTGACGTTACCATGCTGCTGGAACGCATCACCGCCAACTTCATCTCCTACCGCGACAGCATGAAGAGCAAGATCTACGAGCGCCTCAATTTCTCCGTCACGATTTTCTGGCACACCTACACCGACTACCGCCTCGCAGATGCGGCATGGAGCCTGATCGCCACCTACGGGTTCGGCACCATCGAGAAGATCATCGCCTGGTATTCCACCGAGGAGCGGCAGACCATGCTGGCCAACGTAATCCTGAACACCCCCTCCCTCAAGGACGCCCTCAACTACGGCGAACCCGCCAACGGCGGTGCCCAATGAGCTCAACTATTGGGCCGTGGCCCATGCATGCGTCCTCGTCTTCGTCGACTTGACCCACAAGACCCTATCCAAAACACCGGGCTGAACTCCCTGTGGGAGACCATGATAAATCTCATCAACCGGCCGGGCTGAATCATGGTGAACCTAATCAACGAGGGATCACTGCCGGCACCGGTGCGGTTACTGCCGTCAAGGCAGAGGCCAGCACCGTCTGGAACGGGTGGAGCAGGCAGGACAGTTCATTCTTGATACGACAGTTAAAATAATCATGGATACATTGGTGGGTATGGGGCAGGCATTGTTGCATGCTGCATTTACCGTTGTGGCCTCCCTATCCAGCCAGATCTCGATCTATCAGGAAAGCCCTCTGATCATACTGAAGGATGGACGGCAGGTCAAGATTTGGATGGAACGGGCAGACAATTTCGGGCTCATCCTTCACTTTGGCGACTCAAGGATTGCGATTGACAGGCTTCTTTTCGGGGAGGCGGTGATTGAAACCCTGAGTGCTGAAGGGATAAGGCTGTCCATTCTGAACATTATTGCGGGGACAGTTGCCGCTGGAATCCCCATGGGGCTGTATCTCAAAACGCATGATCCACGATGGCTGGCTGCATTGATCCCCTGATTGTACTGCATACTATGCAGATGCTGTGGGTGGGGGACATGCTCTACAATTCGATCCCGGATGCAAAAGGGAAGGATCAATTCCTCTGGTTCATGGCATTTTTCATGCCTTTGCTTTCATCGGTTTGGGAACAGCGGCCTTTGTCGCCAAAATGCCATACATTGACCCCTATGTCCCCTATGACCTGCCATGAAAACTCAGGCCATTTGGTGGCTGCATGAGCAGTTGACTCCGCTGTTCGCTAGCTATTTTTTTGAAGTTGTTATGAAATTTCTTTCTTTCGTACAAGAGCGGTGGAAGGAATAACTGAATTAGCTGCTGAGTTGCTGGGACTTGTGTATGCCACCTTTGTGGCCCTTCCCCTGATGATGCAGAGCTTCAGGGGAGGAGAGGGAAGAAATGTGCTGGTTACCACGAGCTTGGAGAACAGAATTCTGCGGGGGTTGATTTTGTTGACCATGGCCCTCATCCACTTGGGGCTGGCATTGACATTTGCCCCCGGCAACATCTTGGAGGGATAAGCCATGGGTAGGCATACACTACGACACGTCGTCATCGTAAGCTTGACACTCCATCTCATTCTGTTTCCAATCTCGATTGTCACCCTTGTCAGTTCCCTCATCGAACTGAGGGAAAATGGTGTTGTAAGTGAAAATATTTTGCCCATGCTGTTTTTGAGCTACATTGTAATCTTCTCTCTAGTTCTTGTTGGATACGGCAATACCAAGGAAACTTATCATCGCTCCTTGGACAGGATTCTGCAAGTGTCTAGATCTGATGTTTAGAAGACCGCCAAAATATTGGGACTGCTGCACAAAGAGCCAATAAAAGTTGCAATTGTCGCTATTCCGCTCTTGATGATCGTTGAATGGGCTGTTTTTAGGCAACCACTATTTTCAATCCAATACCTTTTGGGTTTCCTTATGGTTTATGTCGGGTTTGCTCCATTCATCTATAGGATTCATAGGGATGCACGAACCCGTTTGGTGGGTGAAAATTATATGCGAATAGAATACACTGAGGACTAATGCAAATTGACACGGAGACTTACGGGTTGTAAAGTTATATTGACTTGATTTAGCTCTAGCCGTTGAGTTTTTCCTTTAGCAGGTTCAGAATGTCGCCCAGTTGCTTCTGGGTCTCCGAAAGCTTTCGATCCAGTCTTTCGACTCGTCCGCGAGCTCCATGACGCCTTTTCTAGCCTGTCCATGGGCCATGTCTGGCCAATGCCCTGTTGGCCACTTTTGCGACGGCCTTCGGAGGATTCATCCATACGTTCGGCTCACCGGCAACTGTCCAAATCAACGGCAAAACGCTTCAATATGAGGTGGTGCGAAACGGCCTTGGCATGACCATCCATTTGGGAAATCAGACATATGGATGATACATTTGTATCTAGCCATGCCTCCATGTCTCCAATACCGACTGGTACCGAAGACGAGAGGGACATCTGCTGATCCACCTCGGGACTCGCAGGATTCCATGCCTGTCTGTCCATCATCGGTGGGGCATCACTGCTGGAGTGCAGGCAACCAAAATCAGGCACACCTTCAACCTGCTTGCCACCGACGCCGTGCTGGACGTGTTTGTGGGCATCGCCAAGCTGCTGACCGGCATCCCCATGCCGTACTTCTGGCTTGAGTTCCCCCCGCTGCTGGAAGTGACCATCGGAAGCCTGCCGCTGGTGCACGGTAGGCAGGGAATCACCGCAGAACTGGTCATCTGCTGCTGTTCACCGGCTTTCCATCCTGTTCCCTTGAACTTCTATGTGTCGTACACCAATTCCGTTTTTCTTTACCAAGGGCTCAAGTATCCTTAGTGCTTCCCATGCAATATTGTCCAAGGTTTCATATGCTGTTGAAGACGTGTTTGACCTGCTTATGCCGCCGGAGACGCTGGGTGCTGATGAGTTCATGACTTTCCTGTTGGGACCTGCCCTCTTCTTCCTGATGTACGCTGCTGAAGGGTTCCTGCTACGGAATTTCATCATGGAACCCAAGATGGTCGCCCTGACGATCGCCGTTTGGCTGGCCAACCGCATCGGCATGGTGCTGTAGGAGAGGAACCTGCTGGACAATACTGCCCAAAAGCGATGATTTCATGTTGTTCCAAAACAAACTCGTCAGTAAAATATTTATTTATTGAAAGGAAATAATACATACTCATTGGCATTTAATTTGGAGGAATGAAATTGTCTGAAATAAATGAGTTTGGAATAGAAAATTTCAGAAGTCTTCTTGAGGAAGGCAAAAGCTACAATCAGATTATGCAGGAAGTCATGAAAGTTGGTTCAAGAATTGTTGTCAAAGTAGGTCACAAGAATTATGCGAGTATAGAAGAGGCAACGGAGGACATAAAGAACCATACCTCTCCACTCTTTTACATTGACCAAGAAGTCATAACTAACTTTGAAAATGTAGGAATGAACTTCATAGGTGTAAAAAAATGTCCATTCCGAGATCTCATGAAAACAATGAGTGAGTCAGAAGGGAGTGACCAAAAGGTGACAACTATCTTACATGACTTTGAAATAAGAGAAGGTGAAAAAAACAGCTTTATTGACCTTGGATGTTATATAGCCCAGCAATTCAGGCAAATGATCCTTTCGTCTTTAACAATAAACGGGGAATATTTGTTGAATTATATTCATCTTGGATGCAAACGAAATGGCAAAACAAGCCTTAATGAAAGTGAGATTGATGCCATCGGTCTAGAACAGGATAAAGTTAGGAAACTTTTGGAAGAAGACGATTGTGTCTACGCCATATCATACAAGGAAGGAATGGAGGAATAGGATATGAGTGAATTGAAAAAACAAACCTTTTACAGGGTTATCGAAGTTCTTGAAGAAAAAATTAGCATGTCTGCCTATTACACGGTTGAATTAGCATGTCAGAACATTGGAATTAGTCCTGAAGATTTGAAGACAGAGAATCTTCCTCAGTTGATCAACGCTATTTTAGATATTTATAAAGAGTATTACCCCCAT
>JALUTL010000312.1 GCA_027016475.1 Candidatus Heimdallarchaeota archaeon | reverse complement strand
CTCAATGGATACTCCATGACGGCCAAAACTGGTTGCCGACAGACGGCGCATTTTTTCACGGAGTGATTCAAATGCTCAGTGGCGCATCGATCACGTACTCTTTTGATAATTTCCACTTTCTTTCCTCTGAATCGTAGTTGAGGTTGTAGAACGGGTAGATCCATGAATGTTTGTCGGATAGGTACAATGAAGAGTATTGGACATTGCCGAACTGTTCCCAAATGAAGTAGATATAATTGCTGGCGAACGCTGTAGGCAACCAAGCGACATGGATGAACTTTTCCTTTTGTGAACGAAGGAATGTCTTGAATGGAATGAAGCCCTCATCAATGAGTTTGTGGAACTTGTTGATCATGGCTGGAGTCTTGCTTTCTCCGATGATGAGTAAGGGAACCGTCAAATCAAATTTCCGCCTGTCATATTCCAGCACCATTTTTGCCATGACCATCTGGTTCAATTTCTGCAACCTACGTGACAGGGTTGAAGCGTCCCTGTCATAGTATTTGGCCAAATCTTTCGGCCGAACCTTTCCGTTGATGGTCAGTTCACGCACTAGAAAGAGATCCAGCTCATCCAGCTTGTCCAGCTGGCTGTCCCAAATTGTGACTTGGTAGCCATTGGGTACATGAATGGTTTCCCAGTACTGCTGAAGATCAGGAAAAGAAAAATATTGTTCGTCTCCAGGTATCCATCGGCTTAAATCAAGCAGGGACTGTGAAAAACGTTCCTCAACTATCTTAGAATAGCCGGACAAGGAAAACTCAGCAACAATTTTGCTGTAAAACTCTTCCATCAATCTCCCACCAGATTCGGGAATGTCAAACTGAACGTACGCGTTCATTGAGCTGTCCAAAAAGAATGTCCGATAGTGCGTGTAAGGATGCAAGTCACAAAGCAGTGCGAAACGCTTCAGATCTGCACTGTTTTGAAATCCCCGAAAAATGAGATCCTCTCTTCTCAATCCCAATGCATTTGGATTGTACCTTCCTTCGACCTCAGTCTGATATCGGATTCTTCCAGGAACAATGGGGTCTTCAATTTCCTGTGTCGGTCTCAATATGCCAGAATTCTGAAGATAGCTTATGATTTGGGATATTTGGTGGTAGCTGATCGGGTACCCCTGATCAACCATGGCCTTCTGAAGAGCGTTGGTGCTGATTACAGGGTTCTGTATCAAGTTGAGCATTACAACCCGTTCCAATAAACCAAGCTCCACCATCAAAAGCCCCTAACGAAATGAGTGTAAAAAAAGTTGTCATGTAGATATGGTCATGTCTGGTTCCGATCCAGGTGAACCACCCGGCGGGTCAAAAGTATAGGTGTGTGAATCAGTTGACTGGCCACCGGTATGAAGAAGCACATTGACATCAATTGTGTACCATCCACTTTCCGTGGCATGATTGAAGAAAAAGTTGTAAATCAAAAGATCTTCGATGTTTGTTGTAATTATGAACAGGTATGTGTATGATGTTCCGCTAGGCAAGGTCAAGGTAATCTCATAGTCAAAAGTATAAGTCTCGCCGCCATACAGATAGACTTTGACTTCTGCATACACATCATTCTCATAGCCGTCATCCTCCAATGCAGTATAGTTCGCAAAGATCACTTCGACATCTATTCCTGCCGTCTCTGTAGAAGAGGTTGTCACTGGTTTGTTTGCCTGTGCTGCAACCGCAAATGTTCCTATGAGCGTCAACAAGAGAAGTATTGCCTTAAGCTGCTTCATAATTGAATGGATTTCAATAATATATTAAAATATTTCTTGAAAAAATGTGGAAAATATATTCGATAATCGTATATTGCCGATTGGTGACCAATCTTGTTTTGAAATACAGTTTCATACACAATGTGCATGAATTAACGAAATATTTTTATATATTATTAAAACTTATGTGAATTGTGCATCCGAAATCCACACCCTGGCTTCCGAACCACCTCACTGATTTCGGATGCACGGAGTGATAACCATGAAAACCATACGATCACTTGGAATAATTGGCCTCCTGCTTTTAGCCTCCTTTGGCTTGGGCATTGCCACAGTCGATGCGACCCATGACGGACCGTCGATATTGGCACCGCCCTGCAGCCTGTTTGGAACCTGTGATGACGGGGGCACAACCTATCCATGGCAGGATGATGACCCTGAAACCCCATGGGGTATAGAGCGGGTGTTCAATGGCCTCTATTATGGAGACCAGTACACCACTGCCGTTCAGGTCGCCATCCTTGACACTGGAATTGATTTGGATCACCCAGACCTTCGACCGAACATCAAGTGGGCGGTTGATGCAACTGGCGGCAACAATCCTGACGACAAGAACGGACATGGAACCCATGTTGCAGGAACCATTGGCGCAATTAGGGACAACAATGGCGTAGTTGGCGTTTATGCAAATGTTGAAATTTACGCCATCAAAGTTCTGGGCAATGGCGGCATGGGTAGCTGGGATGACCTTATCTATGGCCTAGATTTGGCAATGAAGGGTCCTGATGGTGTTGTCGGTACAGCAGATGATGCTGATGTTGTCAGCATGTCACTTGGCGCTTCAAGCGATCCTGGTGAGGCCGTCCACAACAAAATCAAGGAACTCTACAGTGCTGGAATTACTTTGGTTGCTGCCGCAGGCAATGATGGTGACGGTGATCCATCCACCACTGAGATGGGTTATCCCGCAGCCTACCCTGAAGTCATTGCAGTCGCTTCCACAACAAAGGATGACGGTCTTTCAAGCTTCTCCAATTCTGGAAGCTACATTGACTTCGCAGCTCCCGGCAGCAGCATCTATTCCACTTACAAGAATGGCGGGTATGACACATTGTCAGGCACCTCAATGGCCTGCCCACACGTAAGTGGAATGGTTGCCCTGTATTTGGCCATGGGTGGAACCCGTGATCCTGCAAGTGCCTACGACTGGCTCAAGAGTAATGCTTTGGACTTGGGTGATGCAGGTTTCGACAATGGCTATGGCTGGGGCCTAATTCAAGCGCCATAAGTTGCACGAACAAACAATGGAGATTGGAAACAATTTCACCTGAATAAACTCAACTCACACAATACCTTCCTTAATAT
>JALUTL010000311.1 GCA_027016475.1 Candidatus Heimdallarchaeota archaeon | reverse complement strand
GTAGTATGCTCTTATATGGACAACAACATTGTGGATTTGCTTCAAAAGTTGGTTTCTACCGAAACTACATTAGGTCACTCCATTGATGGTGCAGTAATTTTGCAGGAATTTTTTGAACAATATGGGATTAATGCACGATTGGATTCCTATGGTGATGAAGAAGCAAATGTCATTGCCACTTTAGGCAGGAGCAATTTGCCTAAATTCATTCTTTCGGGTCATATTGATACAGTTCCGTTTGGAGACGAAAAGAAATGGAAATATCCACCGCTCTCTGCAAAAGTTGAGGATGGAAAAATGTGGGGAAGAGGCACGGTTGACATGAAAGGCGGTCTCACAGCTTTGGCACATACCATGCTTTCACTTTTGGAGCTTGAAGATGAATTGAACTACCAATTTGTTTTCCTTGGATCTGCACAAGAAGAAGTTGGGTTATTGGGCGCAGCTCGAATGCAATCGCAAGGGTGGATGAAAGATGCATCATATCTGATAGTAGGGGAACCGACAGATTTAGAACCAAAGGCTTTCGAAAAAGGGATCATTTGGTTTGATATCAAGGTAACAGGAAAGCAAGCTCATGCGTCAAGACCAGATCTTGGAAAAAATGCTATAGAAGGAATCTGTAAAATTATGAAAGGGATTCAGACAATTTTGCCCGAACTATCCATTCCTGAAGTAGGACGAAGTACAATCAACTATGGAATGATCAGAGGAGGGACTGCTTACAACGTTGTCGCTGAAGAGGCAGTTCTTTCATGCGACATTCGGACTACTCCCGGCGTAGCAAATGAGAACGTAATTGACAATCTCTACAAGTATCTTAAATCCTTAGAAGAGGCAGATTTGAAAGCGGAGGTTGAATTCATTCAAGAGGAACCTGCTGTGCAGACGAGCGATATGCAGTTTCCGGAGCTATTTGTAGAACTGTCGCAATCCATCGCTGGCAAAACTTCGAAAATAGGTGGAACTTATTTTGCTACAGATGCCGCGGTTCTTCTGAAAGATTTGGAAATTCCCATGGTGATATTTGGGCCTGGCTCAACTGAGTTGTTGCATCAAACAAATGAACACATAACAATCGAGGATGTACATTTGGCGCATAAGATTTATTTGGAGGCATGCAGGAGAATCAATTTCACAATTCCTGAAAAATAATCATTTGTTTAAGCATGGCAATGTCAACATGTGTAAATGCACTTTCCACAGCACTCACATTTGCTAGTCCTTGGGAGGAAGCGAAAGAAACAATCAATACCTTGTCCTCAGGGATATTGGTTGGCTTGATTTCTGTTTCTGCTCCGTCATTGGGGAAAACCCATTTTCTACCCTTTTTTACTACTACAACAGCTCCGTCTGCTCCATGCCGAACCGCAACATCCCTTTCAAACACTCCTGTGATGCCTTTGACGTCTAGATCTTTTTCTCTCAGTGCCACAACACAGTAAGAATTTGAGTTGAGTTGAAGCTCATTGGGGATAACATAAGTATCTGTAAAGTATACCTTGCATTTTCTATTGAGGAAATTTGACATTCTTTGTCCTTTCTCTGTCAATCTAGTACCTTTTCTTCCGCTTGATTTGCCATACGTTTTAGCCATATCCCATTCCTTCAAATCATCCAAAATTCTCCTCGCCATTGCTTTAGTAATTGACATTTGATCTGCAAGGGCATACCGTCCCAAATTCTTTTTCGAGAGGAGCTCAAAAGCTAGAAAATAGAATGAAAATGGAATATCCCGGGCCATAGGGAGTTTCACTCCAATTATTTTTTTCTAATGATCGTTGAAAAACCAGGAACAACACCTTCAAAATCAATTAATCCCTTTTCTTTCATAACTTTAAGGACAAGGCGGACTCCTTCAAATTTATGAGAGACAATGTCATTCAGATCCTTGTAATTCATCTCGTTCCCATGTTCCTCTAAAGTTTTTAAAATCTCATTGTATTGTAATTCAGTGTCGATTTCCATATTATTCAAAACTTGTTCAAATTTAATAGCTTTCTTCTCAAATAATGGATTGAAGAAGATTATGGCAGGTTAGAATGTCTTAACAGAAAATGACCCTTCTGTCCACAAATAATTGTTAGTACATTAGATTTAGCCAGAAACCATATTTCAAA
The DNA here is from genome assembly GCA_027016475.1 of Candidatus Heimdallarchaeota archaeon. Taxonomy (GTDB): domain Archaea; phylum Asgardarchaeota; class Heimdallarchaeia; order Heimdallarchaeales; family Kariarchaeaceae; genus WAKA01. Next base: position 7,417 of record JALUTL010000311.1, on the reverse strand, counting down.
TAGACTTAATTCTACTGGATTTTATGGGTTCTCAGACATATAAGGTAGCGATTATTGGAACGGGCTTTGGGGCAAAAGTTCACGCACCTTCGTTTATTGAGCACGAAAGATTTGAAGTTGTAGGAATCGCTGGAAGATCCGAAGAAAAGACGGCCCGGATAGCGGAAGATTTAGAAATCGAACAATGGACAACCAATTGGAAAGATCTCTTAAAGATGGATGTCGATGTTGTCAGTGTTTCAACTCCACCATATTTGCATCACAAAATGGGGAAGAAGGTATTGCAAGCGAAAAAGCATTTGCTTCTTGAAAAACCTACTGCTTCCAATGCGATTCAAGCAAAAGAATTGGCTCGATTAGCGGAGGAAAACTCATTGGTGGGGATGATTTGCCACGAATTTCGATTTCTCCCTCATTTCAATTTTGTTAGGGAATTGATTCAAGCTGGCAAGATTGGTACAGTTAGGGAATTTCATGCCCAAGAATTTTTTGGATTTTGGGCAGATGAGCGTCTGCCAGCAAAAGGATGGTTGTTCGATTCGATGTATGATGGAGGCATGTTGGGTGCTCTAGGTTCCCATGTTATAGACAGGACAAGATACCTGATTTCGGATGAATTCAAAGAGATATTCGGAAGACCCCTGAAAACAATACCAACACGGACAACCTCAGATGGCGCTTTCAAGGAAATGACCACCGATGATGGCTTTCAACTAATCGGATCAACCATAAGGGGCATCAATGTTTCAATCATTGCCAGCACAACACTTCATTCTCCTCCACCATCGAGATATGTCATTGGAGGGTCACAAGGAACTATCATGATTGAGGGATCAACAGTCTTTTTCTCCGATGGAAAAGAAACAATGAAACAGCTTGAAATTCCAGAGAAGTTCAATTTGGACATTAAACTTGCAGAAAAGGATCGCAGAATACCTCCATTTCTGAAACTGCTGGATCGGTTGGCGATTAGTCTAGAGAACAAAAAATCATTATCTCCGAACCTTCAAGATGCATGGTACAATCAAATTGTCCTAGATTCAGTAAAAACAAGCTATAATTTGAACTCAGGGCTAAACACTGATCCGGCATTCCATTAGACAAGTGATTTTTTCCTTTGCATCATCAACATGCAATTATATTGACTTTTGCAGGAGGATATAATGAGCGAAGACAGTGGAATGGTCATACGGAACAGAAAAGAGGATCATGTCAATTTGGCAATCACAGAAAACGTGACCGTGGAAGGAGTCACCAATGGGTTTGAATACTTTGAGTTCGTTCCAACTGCCATTCCTGATATTGATTTTAATGACATTTCAACTGGAGTTACTTTTTTGGGAAGAGAGTTTGATGCGCCGGTTCTTATTGCGGGTATGACTGGAGGATATCCAAAGGCCAAAGAAATCAATTTGAAATTGGCCAAGGTTTGCCACAAGTTGAATATTCCAATGGGTGTAGGAAGTCAAAGGGCCATGATTGTGAGACCTGAAACCAGAGAGACATTCGATGTCAAACAGACAGTGCCAGATGTGTTCCTAATTGGAAACTTGGGGCTTGTTCAATTTTCCTATGATTTTACTATGGAGAGCTATGTAAAAGCCCAACAGGATATCAAGGCTGACGCTATGGCCATACATGTAAATTCATTTCAAGAACTTTGCCAACCAGAAGGAGATCTAAATTGGAAAGATGCTTGGAAAAATTTGGACATGATCTGCAAAAATTCAGAAGTACCGGTAATTGTCAAGGAGGTTGGGACAGGTATTGCGATGGAGGAGGTAAGAAGGCTGGTAAATATAGGATGTGCTGCAATAGATGTAGGAGGAGCTGGAGGAACGAGCTGGCCAAAATTGGAGTTATTTAGGAATGAAAGAGAGGATGCACTTTCACTGACTGACGAAACGTTGAAATGGGGAATCCCAACTGCATTTGCCACTTGGGAGGCAACAAGGGTTCCCAAAGCATCAATTATTTCCACTGGCGGCATGTATCATGGCCTTATGGCTGCCAAAGCACTTGCGATGGGGGCAAAAATGGTAGGAGTAGCAAGACCTGTTCTTCAGGCTTTGGTAAATTATGGAGAAGAGGCTGCTGAAAAATGGCTGAGGCAATATTTCCTCAATATCAAACGAGTCATGTTTCTTCTTGGAGTGGAAACGGTCGAAGAACTGCGCGGGATGAAGCATAAGCTAATTCCTATGGGAAAAGCAAGAGATTGGCTAGAAGGAAGAAAGATGTTGTCGGATTAATAAAACACTCAATTTTGAAAACATTTCCATTTGACGGCTAATAACTTAATAAAGAAGCAATGAAAAAAAGATCCAATGGAAAAGGATGAGGAACGGATACAGAATATCCTTTCGAAACTGAAGAAAGCAAAAGAAATAATCGGGGAATTGAACAAGATTGCAGAAGCTGATGGGGAAATTAGTTTAGAAGAAATGCAGCTTCTCAATAGCATCAATTTCAATTTGGAGAAATTCTTCTCATTGGTTTCCAGTGCGGCCAATGATGGTGTAATAACTGACGAAGAGTTGGTTCAGATCCATGTGTTTGAAAAGCGCATTATCCAAGAGGCCAGCTCAAAAGCTTTTGAGGATGGACGAATTTCAAATGAGGAAAGAGCGCTGCTTACAAAACTTATCTTGCTTATGGAAGAAATGGAGAACCTCTAACAATTTCATAGACCATATGGTTTATTAATTTGGATGATGAAGTATCTATGTGAAAAACAAAAAGGAAGACTGGAGCAACATAGAAAAGACCATTGAAATTGACAATGCGTCCAGCTTTCATTTTTTTTCGTTAACGAAAAAAAGAATACTACTTCTTTTGAAAAAAACTGGAGGTATATCTCTGCAGGAAATGGCCGATAAGCTGGAAGTAACTAAGATGGCAGTTCTCAAACAGGTCAGAGTTTTGGAAAATGAAGGATTGGTTGAGAGGTATCATGAAAAGCCAACCGGAAAAGGTAGACCAAAGCTTATGCTTAGGCTTTCAGATTTGGCGGTGAATATATTCCCAAAGGCGTACGCATCGATATCAGTGAACGCTTTGAAATTCATTGAAGAAAATCTAGGGCGATCAGCCGTAGTAACATTTCTAAGGCAGAGAAAGGAAGAAATCAAGGAAGAATACAAGCAAAAGGCAGAGGCAATCAAAACAAAACCAGAGAAAATTCACGAGAAAAATAAACCATATGATTTGGACTGGATCTCAAAAGTTGCGAAACTAAGAGATGAAGAAGGATACATGGTTGAACTCAAGGTAGTGCAGAGTAAAATTGAACTGTATGAATACAATTGCCCCATTTTTGAATTGGCAGAGGAATTTCCCGAAGCATGTCAGATTGAAACTGAAATGTTCAGGGAACTGTTTGATACGGAAGTGCATAATGATCATAGGGTGGTCTCAGGTGACAACGTATGTCGGTTTGTTATTCTTAACTAAGATCGTTCTTTTTCTCTGTCTCTGTTGCCTTGATTAAAGCCTCAAGAGCCTCAATTAATTTTTTTTTGATCTCTTTTTGTCTTTCAGTAATGATATCTAGGTTTGGTTGGTTTTCAATGTTCATACTATTAATTTGGAATGCCAATATTTGATATGATAAGGAACGAAGTTGCCCATATAGAATTTGGCCATACTCTTCTTGGAAAAAGCTTAGGCTTCGTCTGGACTTTCTCCAAGATATGCATCCAACACTTTCCTGTCCTTTTGAATTGTGTCTGCATCACCTTCGGCAATTACTCTTCCATCAGCCATTACAATTATCCGGTCAGAAAATGACATGACTACATCCATGTTGTGTTCGATCAGTAACACATCAATTCCTTCATTGTTCTTCAAAGATATGATCTGATCAAAAATTTTGTTGGCCAATGTTGGATTTACACCAGCCACTGGCTCATCCAAAAGCAAGAGTGAAGGTTCAGTCATCAAAAGACGCCCTATAGCCAAAAGTTTCTGTTGTCCTCCTGAAAGCTCACTTGCCAAATGATCACTTACATGGCTAATTTCAAGGAAGTTCAATATTTCAAGTGCTTTTTTGACATACTTTGCCTCTTCATGTCTCCAGACAGATTTGTACAGGAAGCCCCATACAATACTTTCACCAGTTTGTTTGAAAGGAGACACGAGCATGTTTTCCAAGACAGTCATGTTGGGAAAATTGCGTGTGTGTTGAAAAGTCCTTACCATACCCTTTCTTGGAATCCTATGTGGTGGCATCCCTTTAATGGACATACTTTCAAACAAAATTTCTCCACTATGCAGTTCGGGCTGAAGAAATCCAGTTATTACATTGAAAAAAGTACTTTTTCCAGATCCATTCGGACCTATCAATGCGGTCAGCTCACCTTTCTTTACAGAAACAGTTGTTCCATTCAAAGCTTTTACTCCACCAAAGTATTTATGAATGTTTTCAGCGTGCAACACTTGGTCTCCCACTGATTGAGGTTTCTGAACCTTCTCTGCTTTAGTGATTCTCTCAACCAAGTCGATGATGGGATTTGAAGGGGTAACGTCCTTTTGAGCATATGACTGCATCAAATCATAATACTTTTGATTGTTGTATTTTTTCTCTGGGAAGACCCCTTCTGGTCCAAAAATCAGGAAGAGGATTAATGCAGCACCCAAGATAATTAAAGCCCAATTGGATGGACGAGCAGTGGTTCCCCATGGATATGTTAAATTCAAGTCGTTTAATTTGGATGTTGCTTGTGTCAACAGTTGAACGACAACTGCGCCGTAAATCACACCCTTGTTGTTTCCTGTTCCCCCAATTATAAGCATGGTATACAACGAAAAAGTCAGCAATGGCACAAAGGCAAATGGGGTTACACTGGTCAATTGAAAAGCAAACAAGGGAGACACTAGCCCGACAAGCAAGCTCGCAATTATGAGGTTCTTCAGACGGTATTCCAAAAGACCTTTGCCTACGCTGATTGCACTTGTGTCATCTTCGCGTAATGCTCTGAAAGTGCGGCCCATTGGAGAAGAATCTATATCCTGCACTACCAAATAGACGATGCATAGAGCTGAAAATGCCAAAAGGGTGTTATACCATTGAGGTGTAGAAATATCAGTCCTTGGATCTCCAAAAAATCTTAGTACAAATAAAACAGTGCCTGTGGCAAGCACAATTATTGATGTAAAATAATAGGAAAGATCTTCTCCTCCCTCAATTACCATGATGTGGAAACGGATGACAGCAAGAAAGATAAGAAGGAGCAAATCTAAACCAAAAGATGGAGAGTCATCAAGAAAACCGATATAGTTGAGTGCAAATCCCAAGATGACTAGAAACACAGAATATCTTTCAACATCCTGCAATGCCTTCAATTTACCCCGTTTCCCGATACTTTGCGCATAATCCCATGTTTTGTGTATACCAAATGTCGTAAGTACAGCCAAGAACACTAATAAGAATATGTATCCCCGAAATGATATGAAAATATGCCCTAGCTTGTCATCGGGGCTGTACTTCTCGAAAACAGGATTTATCACGCTGATACCGGAAAAACCTCCAAACCTTTCCTCGTTTGTAACTACGATTCGGACTATCTCTCCAGCAACAATTGTAACAATCGCGAAATAATCCTCTTTCAATCGCAATGACGGAAGCGTAATGACAATTCCAAAAATTGCAGTTGCCACAACAGCCCATAACATGTTTATCAGAGGAGTATTATGTCCTCCTTCTTCAAGTATGGCAAATGTATAAGCACCGACTGCGACAAACGCAACTTTTCCAAAGTTTGGCAATCCAATGTATCCAACTTCCAGATTTAAACTCAAGGCCATTGCAGCATATATGAAAACAAAGGCCAAAGAAGAAAGAATGTATGTTGTAGGTGAGGTAGATACCACAAGTAGTGGTAAAAAGAATGCAATGAAAACCACGACTGCGATGATTGATGCAACCACCAGGTTTGCTTCACTTTTCTTTTGAGTAATTCCTGTTAAATTGATTGTTTCATTTCCTTTTGTTGACATATTCTTCACCTACAGTTTTGCCTTTGGATCAATCAATCCAAAAATCCCACGGGGCCTGACAATCAGAACAATGATTATTACCAAGAAAGGACCGAAAAGAGACCAATCCTGATTGGTTGACCAAAAGACGATCTTTCTTCCCAATTCACGCTCTATTGCCCTTATTTCTTCGTTTGCAATTATTGTGAAGGCCTGAATGAATGAAATTATGAATCCACTCACCAAAGTGCCCTCAAATGAATCAAACCCACCCAATGTCACTACTGAGAATATGATAAGCAATTGCAAAAAACCACTCGCTGGCTGTGTGTTTGTTGGCCCCAATAAGAACAATGCACCTACCCCAGTTACACCTCCAGCTATAAACCATGTCCAATACACTACCCTTTGTGTGTTGATTCCGCTGATTTGGGCCAAGCTTTCATCATCTGCGGTTGCCCTCATAGAAATTCCAAGCTCAGTTTTGGTAAAAAGTATTTTTAAAGCAGTTATCATCAAAACCATTACAGTAATCCCCCATACATCGGTTCGATTCATTCGAATGCTATAAACTCCTCCAGGCAGGTCAAGGTCGGTAAATTGATTGAACCAGACCCCTAAGAAAATGCCTATCCCACCCAAACCAGTAAGGTTTTCTCCGATCGTATCGAAGAAACCAGGGTATCTGGGCTCTGCTCTCTGTAGAGTTGAACCGAATATTTCTGCAATTAATTGGCGAATAATTAAGCCTAAACCAATTGAGGCCACCATCAACGAAAGCGGTGTTGCGTTTCGTTTTCTGAGAGGACCAAAAACTAAAATTTCACCAATCACAGCAATTATTCCAGTTACTATAAAAGCAAACACCATTACAACAAAGATATTGTCCATGCAAAATGACCCGATGCATGAGGTTGTAAAAAATGGGCTTCTATACATTGCAATGGCAGTGTAGACGCCAACAACCAAAAATTCTGCATGTGCAAAATTAGCAAATTTGAGAACCCTTGTAGTCAACGTCAATCCAACACTAACCATTATGAACAGAGCCGCTCTGCTAATGCTGAAAATGGTTTGTGCAAAATAATTAGTTCCCAGCACATTGAAGTTTATTGTAAACAGATAGGACAAAAATAGCAGTACTAGCAGTGAAATTGTCAAGACTCTTATCGGATGCTCTTCAAAATAAGACAATTCAACTGCGCTAACTTCTTCAACTACACGTTTTTCTTCGCTCATTTTTTCACCTCTTTCCTAAATACAGCTCCCCAATTTTTTCATTTCCAATTAATTCCTCGGCGGTACCGCTATAGGCAACCTCGCCAGATACCAAGACATAGCCACGGTCGCTGATCTTCAACGCCCGGGTTGCTCTTTGTTCAACCAGCAAAATACTTAGCTTCAACGTTTTCAGGTCAAGTATCTTTTCGAATATTTCATC
>JALUTL010000310.1 GCA_027016475.1 Candidatus Heimdallarchaeota archaeon | reverse complement strand
CAAAGAACTCAAAATAAGAACTCCACAAGAAATTGTCACAATCCTCTTCAGATACAAACACGACTATGAAAAATTCTTCCAAATCGTCAAAGAAAAAGTAAGTGACAAAATATTCTCACGAGACGTCAAAAAAATCAAGTGGTCCATCGATGACGGAAGGGACATCCCAGAAGAAAAAGTACTCGTAAGATAACGAACAACAACAAAAACATTATATCCAAACAAAAAACAAAAGCATAAGGGCGCGTGGTCTAGCTCGGTCATGACGCTTCGCTTACAAAAAAAAATTAGGAACCGAAGAGGTCCCCAGTTCAAATTTTTCCCATTGCGGTGTGAAAATGGAAGTCTGGGCGCGCCCATCCCTTTTTTCCATGTTCAATTTTTGAGTTCCGAATTTTGTTTTTAACTTATTAGTATGCACATTATTCTTTGAAGAAAAGGTTGAAGAAGTGGCATAGTCTTTTTCATTTTTTTACAGGCGGACAGAAGTTCTGAAGGAGGTCAACAGGGTGCTTTTTCCTCAAATCTTTTCACATCATCCTGACTGCGACTTGTACGATCACCATGTATTTCGTATTGGGCGGTGGAGATTCTGCGTGGGTTGTTCTGGGTTGTATTCTGCCTTTGTGTTGACGATGTTGACAGATTTTTTTGTTTACAGGTTCACATTGGATGAGAGGGCTATTATTGGTTTTTTGATGTTTGTTCCTGCATTGGTTCAGTTAAAGTGGAAATCTCGGACGAAGTGGATAAAGTTTTTGATGCGTGCGTCATTGGGGGTAACAGCCTATCTGTTGCTTTCTTTGACGGTGTTGTTGCCTGTTTGGTGGCAGAAACTTGGGATGGGATTATTATATGGGATCACGGTGTCTGGGTACAGCCGAGTCCAAGGGGGGAAGCAGCTTTTGGAATGCGAGGCCTGTGTGTATGGCGAAAGCTATCCTACCTGTTCCCGGCGATTTTCCAAAGTTCTTTCGATTGACGGGATCGAAATGATTCACGGCATTGTCACAGGAGATTTGAGGCGAGTAATTGAGCTGAAGGTGATCAGGGACTTTCAAGAAGCCAGAAATCAAGAAAAGGCAGTTTAGAACGGGATTAGTGGAGGTCTTTCATCAGTTGCTCCAGCAAAGTATAGTTGTGCTTTGGCACCCCATTCGAGGAATTTTGCGAAATAGTCATAGAAGTTTTGGAATCGTTTTCCTGCGAACAGGACAGTAAAGAAGTTTATGAAATTGAAAATTCCTATAATCATCATGTATATCCAAGCAGTGATACCTCCGATGATTGCAAAGGGGATTAAGTAGAGAAATCGCACGCAACAGTATTCGAATCTGCTTGCTTTTTGTTTGTATTTTGGCACTTGAAGTGACATATCTTTGATGTTTGACAGGTGTTATTTAAGCTTTATTCGTATCCAATGGAGATCGAAAGGTTTGGAAGAAGATATTGAACAATGTTAACTAGGGGAGATGACATTGAGATAGTTTGGCAGAGCAGTCACAGTGACCTTCTGTGTTTGGTATGCAAACACTTCGCCATCCATTTCGACCATCAGGGGGACATCACTATCCAATTCTATTTTTTCTGAATGTCCAAGATGCACGTTTTTGTATCCTTCATGTTCCCCTTTTTTCAGGACACCCATGAGGCGGAGCATGCTAGGTTTGGAAAAGCCCATTGCAGCCATGTATGCCAGCTTTTCTCCCCAAACCTCGGCATGCGGAAGTACCTTATATGCACCGGATTCTTTTGAAAATCCGGCCATGAATAGTGTAAGATTCCCTTCGATTGTTTCTTCGTCTGTTTTGATGGTGCATGGGATGTTTTTCCATTTTGTGATTGCCTTTAGTGCGAGCAGAGTGTAACGTAGCCCACTTTTGATCCATGTGAGGCTTCTTTTGACGGAAGCGTCGTAGGAGATGGATGTGCCAATTCCAATATCTGCGACATTGAGGCCGACCCGGGTTGCTTCTCCAAACGCTTCAACATGGGTGATAGGGGTTTTTCTTGTTTTTCCAGACATTATGGCATCAAGTTGTTCTTCAAGGGCATGTGGCCATCCAATTACCTTGAGGTAGTCATTGACTGTTCCGGATCGAATGAATCCCAACGTAAGAGATTCAGCCTTCCCGGAATGATAGATTCCGTTAACTACCTCATTGACCGTTCCTTCACCTCCTACTGGAATAAGCAAGTCATAGCCATCCGCAATTGCTTCCAAGGTGGTTGATATCCCTGTGCCCCGTCCTTGTGCTATGACATGGTCAAAAGGAATGAAAAATCGTTTTTTTATTGTCTGGAGTTTTTTGTCCCATGTTTTTCCAGTTTCCCCCCCTCGGCTTTCCGGATTGACTATGAACATTGCCTGCGAAACCATACCTTCTATTTTTGACAGGACTATTTAATTTCTCAGGAGAAAATTTTCCAAATGACAACTCTTCCACATTGATTTTGACTTTTTCTGACCAAGATACATTTTTATACTTTGGCTGTATATTAATGGCAATGGAGCAAAACATCTCAAACAGCATTCCACATGAAGACGAAAATTTTCAGAAAATGAAAGTGGCCTATGAAAAGTCTGCAAAGTTGGTCAAAGAAAGGCTGATCACAGAAGATGAAATGAACAAAGAAAGACTTGAGAAAATCTCAAAAAGTGACATCATAGTGATTAGAGGAACCTATGACCATATCCACTTGGTTCTCAACAGTTTGGGGATTCCATTCACTGAAATTTCGGAGCAGGAGTTGGATCACGTGACTCTTAGTCCCAAACAGACAGTATTTGTCAACTGTGCACATTCAAATTCCCCCGAAACCGCAAGAAAACTGGCGGCTTTTGTCCTAAATGGGGGCCAATTGATTACAACGGATTGGGCACTGAAATATATTCTGGAAATAGGGTTTCCGGGTTATGTCAAATTCAATGAGAAGCCAACGAAGGATGAGGTTGTTCGAATTGAGGTTTTGGATAGGGAAAACCCGATCATGAAAGGCTTGTTGGATGAGGAGAAGGATGCCCAACCTGTTTGGTGGCTTGAAGGCAGTTCATATCCCATTTCAATCCTAAACAAAAACAAGGTGAAAGTGTTGGTCAAGTC
>JALUTL010000309.1 GCA_027016475.1 Candidatus Heimdallarchaeota archaeon | reverse complement strand
AACAGCCTGTTATTAATAAGAGATAATGAAATTGTGAACGAAGTGCCAACCTACCGGGGCGAAGGGCAGTGTTTTCTCTAAAGGCAGATTTCATGGAAATTGAACATAATTTGATTTAACTTAACAAAAAATCTTCATATTAGTAAATTTTGATCCAATGCATTTGCTGACAAATTTTAATTTTCTTTTTCGAAAACAATGACAAAGTAGTCACCGACTCTATTGAATGGGAAGATATGGGCAACTTTTGGTTCAAGCCAAGTTGTAAACTTGTACAGCAGGGGATGGCGACTTGGAAAGGCCTCATAGTATGATGGAGGGACAATGGAGGATAGCCCTTTCACGTAGACGGTTTTGAAATTCCTTGGCATAACCTGTATAATTTGTTTTGGAGTATAGTAGTAGGTAAGAATGCGAGTGTTGCCGACATTTGCAATAGTTGGTCTTTTTCTGATCCAATTGAGTCGTCTGAAAGCAGTTTTTGTGCTCCACGGAGAAGTGAGAAGCTCCCAAAGGCAGAAGGGGTTGAGAATGGTGAGGAAGACAAGGCCGTTTGGATTGAGGAGTTTGGGGAATTGTGCAAACACGTCTTTGATGCTTCGTGTGCAGTTGAGCCCTCCAAAATTTGAGAGAATGGCGTCGTAAGTTCCTTCCAAGCTGGAGAGACCCATGAATGAGGTTTGGGAATAGGACAGTGATTCGAGAGACAGTTTTCGTTTCTTCTCTGCGATTTTTTGAATCATGCCATCTGCGATATCTGTTGCATGGACCGAATATCCAAGTTTGGTCAGAGAGACAGCGTCGATACCTGTTCCCGCATTGATTTCAAGAATAGTAGCAGGAGGTGGCAGAAACTTGCGGATTATGTAATATACCTGAAGACGTGACCATCGTACAATTGGGTTTGTTCTGCTGTATTGGTCATATTCCTGTGCCTTTGCGGAGAATGCCCTGTTGATTGCCTCTGTCTGTTCCACAATGATATGAGTAAATGGTTGGCTAAGTGGATTGTGTTCAGGGAATGTTATTGGTATCAGTGGATTCTTCCGTCTGTCAGCCGGATGACTCTGTCGGCATATCTTCTGAGGTCTTCATTGTGGGTAGCAATGACCATTGCGGTTCCCATTCTGCATATGGTTTTGAGCATTCTCATGATGAGGTCTCCGGTTTCCTGATCCAAGTTGCCGGTTGGTTCATCAGCAAACACAATTTTGGGTTCCTTGATCAGGGCACGTGCCACGGCCACTCGTTGCTGTTCACCACCTGAAAGTTCCTTCGGGAAGTGGTATTCCCTGTCGATAAGATCCATTCGCCTGATGAGCTGGAGTGCCCGAGTCCTGAGTTCTCCACTGTCTATGTCATCAGGGTACAAGGGTACCTCGACGTTTTCGACAGCATTGAGGTGGTCGATAAGTTCCCAGCTTTGGAAGACAAATCCGACTTCGTTGCGTCGGAAGATTGTCAATTCACTTTCATCCATTTTGGTGATGTCATGTTTTCCCTGAAAGATGATTTCACCTGATGTGGGTTTGTCCAAACCGGAAAGAAGGTTGAGAAGGGTTGACTTTCCAGAGCCAGATGGGCCGTACAGCAGTATCATTTCAGCAGGATGTATCTTGAGAGACACGTTCTGGAGTGCATGGACTACTTCATTTCGTCCTCTGCGATAAGTTTTGACCAAATCTTTGGCCTCTAATAGTACTTCTACGCTCATGTTTTTCACCTCAAGCTCTGTCCCTGAAAGCCTCCATGGGGCTTACTCTCAAAGCTCTGAATGTTGCCAATACCATCCCCGGTAGTGTGACAAGTACAATTATTGCGAATGATGCACCGATGGCTTCAAGTCTGAGAAAGGCAGATCGTCGGACAATATTGAGATCCCTCAGACTGAGATACAGGAGGATTCCATTTGCAGCGATCATCCCAGTTATAAAGCCGGTCATGGCGGTGGTCAAAATTTCAGCAATTAGTGTCAGGCGGATGGATGATTTGGCATAGCCCATTGCCTTGAGGATGGCAATTTCACGTTGTCTGAACCGTGACAGAAGGTAGGAGAAGAGGGTGACAAGGAGTATGCCGCCCAGTATGGCAAATCCAAAGGAAGTAACATCCCTGTTGCGGTTTTCCTTTTTGACGGTAGCAGATGAGGTTTGGGCAGTTTCTTCCCAAACACCATATTGAGCAGAGTTTGGAAGGATTTGTGTCTCGATTTGCTGTTTGAGGATTGCCACATTGTCATAGTCATTTGCGTCAGGAATGATGAATCCACTTGTCTTGACAGTTACAGATGCGGCATAGGTATATACCTCCGTAGTTGCATTTTTTGCATAGAGTGTCACCAATTTGTCAAAAACGGTGTCATCAACAAAAATCCAGAGGCTGTCCCGCTTTGCGCCGCCAAAATTGGTTGCATCAAAAGTTCCTGAAACCGAAACTTTCAGGACATCATCAGTATTGTTGAATTGCGTAAGGGATCCATTTGAGAAGAAGAATTGGCTGCCAACTGCTACAGTACTGGAAACAAAGATGTTGTTTGGTGTTGCTCGTACCTGCATGTCCCCCTGAGGTATCATGGCCTCAAATTCATTGTTTGGATAACTTCCCGCAAGAACGACTTCAGGATTTACCCATGGATGCAACCACGGATTGGATATGTTGATGCTATATATCCTGAGGCTGGCATCAACGTCAAAATACCGATAAAGCTGCAGATCATCCAGCTCAAAATCCAAGTTGAGGTTTCGGATGCTGTTCAGCAATGCCTGTCCTTGGCCAGCCGTAACGTTGTAATCTTGGGATTGCAAGAGGAAAACTCCGCGTTGGTCTAGATAGTTCGATGTCTGGTATCCATCCAAGGTATTGACAAAAAAGGCGACGAAGGCCGCGGTCAAGGCGAAGATGGTGACAAATACAATGAACCGCCTCTTGGTTCGGTAGGTAAACCGCACAGATTTGATGAAAACTCTGAAATTGCCCATCTTCCAATAACATCTTGGGACAATGCCTAAATAAAAACTTTCAATGAGTTGTAAAGAGAAGAGCATGAATGGTTGGAAGTTTGCAAAGAAATTTCGAAATTAAGTTGAACAATTTTCCCACTCTTCAGTTCAAAAAGGCAAAAGTTTCTGGGAACTACCATAGTGCCATGATGCTTTCTTTATAAATAGGGGAAGTAAGGAAGTGTTCAGTGATTTAGGGCAGGAAAAGGCCCAAAAGAACAAATAGAATGAGCCGAATGGGTGTTTAGAATGAGTAGCAAGATTAAGATCAAGTTTCAGACCAGCGCATTGTCAGCACAGGAGGACAAATTGGCAGAAACAGCAGGAATGCTTATCCTTGCCGCCGATTTTTTGGGAGACAAGACAGTGGGTAAAGCAGAACGAATAAAGCGCATTTCAAAAGCATCAATTCCCATTCTGTTTGTCAAGACCAAGACTGGCGGTTATCTCGGCCTCAATCCCTCCAGTGTGCAGGAGATCAAGGTTCCAATCACTTCGCTGGTGGAATTGGCTGATCTCAAGGCGTTTGTTGACAACAAGGACAATTTGGACGTCAATCGGGTCTACAAGAAACTGACACAACTGAAAATCAACCATGCAACATTGAAAGGTGGGTTTGCTAAAAATGACTTGCCATTGATCCATGCCTTATTGGATGCTCAACGTGTGGATGGAAATTGGGATTTTAAGCTACTGCCCTCACTCCGGAGTCCTGAAGCTATCAAGACTGAAGTTGCAATCATCAACGATGCAATTTATGATAAAAAGAGATTAACGGATGAAATCAACAAAAGGATTACCATTATTGATGAAGCATTCAAAGGACAGGTAAATGAGTTGAAGCAGAAGCTTCAAGAGCGCAAGGTGTTCTGGACGGAAGAGCTGAAACGCATCAAGTCAGAGGAAACCAAAAAAATCAAGGAACGCGAGGCACAGCTCAACCAGGAATTGAAGCAACTGGAAAAGGAAGTCGAAAAGCAGAAGGCAGAGAACTTGAAGGGGTTTGTTAAAGGGGTTGCCAAGAATATCAGAAAGGATGAAAAGGACATTGAGAAGTTTGTCCTGAGGCTTGAAGAGTTAACCCAAAAGCCGTCTGACGATCCAGTGACGGCCATCGAAAGCATTCTTCAGCAATTGGATGATGCAACCGATACATTCAAGGCGGCCATTGCATTTGCTAAGTCCCAAGTCAACAATACCCGTAATCGAGAGGCAGATATCGCAATTGACTACAAACTGACCAAAGAGGATCTTGAGAAGAAATGCGAGGCGGACAAACAGAAAATCCTTATGGAGTACAGTACAGCGGAGCAGAAGAGAGATGCCGAACTAAGGAAAATCGAAAGTGACCTGAAGGTGGCCCAGAACAAATATTCGGAGTTTATTGATCGAAAGGACGGATGGATCAGGGAAATCGAGAGACAGGTGGAAACCGAAAGTGCACCCATGGTTGAGCCTGAACGGTTCAAGCTTGACACCAAACCTGCACAAATTGAACTCCATGTTCCCATTTACATATTTCAATACGAAAACAAGAAGGGAACCGATGTATACACATTGGCCATTCCTCCTCTCAGAGTGCCAAGCAGCCTCAAAAAGCTGGACAAAAACGGAATTTATGGAAAACACAAGGCAATATTTTACTATCCATTGCATGAACGGATTGGAGAATTGGTTGAATGGATACCAAGAGCCATTGAAAAGGATCTCCCATTCAGAAACGCCATAGATGCCTTGCCAAATATGGTTGACCAAACAGTGCAGATGCGTGAGGCATTCTACAATGCCAAGCAACTGTTCGTCAATACGCTTCAATTGCCAGAAAAGTCGTTCAGAAGTGCAGCGGATCGCCTCAGTGCAGACGTCATTGCTTGAAGTCCAAAATATAGGCACCAAATGTTTCAAAGTTTTGGAAAACTGCAAATGGCCTAATCGAACCAACAAATTCCGGAATGGATGAAATCAAGGCAGCTTCAATGCCTGCATTCCTTGCACCGACGACATCTGCTTCAAAGGAATCACCAACCATAAGGGATTGGGAAGGAAGGCACCCTGCAAGTTCCAATCCCATTTTAAACATGGCTGGAGCTGGTTTCGGAGCGGCCACCTCCTCACTTGTGACGACATCATCGATCAATGAGAGGATACCTGTTCGTTTAAGCCGTTCGTGCTGCACACTTCGAAAGCCGTTTGTCAGGACAACAAGCCCATATCCATTTGATTTTAGGCTTTTCAAGGTTTCCAGAACGCTTTCTCTAGCTTTGGAATGATTGATGAAAAGCTGCAGATAGCGTTGCGATGCCTCAACGGGATCCAAGTCAAAGTCGAACTGCTTTGAAAGCCGTTCAAATCTATTCAAACGGATCTGATCTCTTGTAATCATCCCATTTTGGAATTAGCCCCACAATTCCATATTGATCGATTGGTAGCTCTGCACCATTGGTTCACTCACATTCACTTCAAAACTTGACAAAAGGTCGATCAATGCATTACGCTCTGTTTCGTGATAGTCAACCAAGGTTCCATCAAAGTCAAGAAAAAGAACTTCAATTTCATTGACATCAATCGGCTGAATTATTCGCACCATGCGTCATTGAGCATATCCACTTATAATCTTCACTGAAAAGGTATCATACGCTGGCTTTTTCTATACCTACTAAGTTTTCTCTCATACATCTTCCATAAGATGTGGTGATAGGTTCGCCGAAGTATTCCACGGATACTCCAATCACCCTTTCCTTTCAAGAATCTGTATTCATTGTGGACTGTTCGGTGCAAAATCTTGTAGAATTCACGTGGAAATGTACCATGAAAGAGCGGGTCAAGGTCATCGGAATCAACCCAGTTTCTCTTATCAGTCAAAAACGACTGTACCATTTCATGAAATTTTGTGCCTGGCAGTGGATATGAAACAGAGATGCCGATGTCATCCGGCATTGTTTTGCGAATCAGTCCACGAGTCTGTTCAATATCTTCCCATTGCTCTCCTAAATAGCCAAACTGCAAAAAGAAGCAAATTTCCAGCCCCAAAGCTTTTGCCTTTTCAGTTGCCTCAACAATCTGTTCAACTGTTGTTCCTTTCTCCATTGCATCCAAAATCTTTTGGCTTCCTGATTCAGCACCAACCCAAATGGTGCGACATCCTGAAGCTTTGAGAAACTCCAGAGTCTTGTCCCGAAGTAACAGGTCAACCCGTGAAAGGCATTTGTATGGGACAGTCAGTCCATAGTCTGCACAAACGGAAGCAAATTCCTCCAACCATCTCTTTTTCAGACCGAAAATGTCATCCGTTATCCAAAAATGCTCTACCGCAAATGAATCGACCAAAGTTCGCATCAGGTTGGCAATTCGGGAAGGGCTGAAGGCATTGTAGACCCGTCCCCACAATGGTTTGGCACACCAATTGCATCCGTAGGTGCAGCCGCGTGATGTACTGATGTTGATGGAGAAGTACCCATGATTTTCTAACCAAACCTTACGATAGCGTGCCAGATCCACCAATCCATAATCTGGATCGGGAAGTTCATCCAATTCCTTTGTTAAAGGGCGGCGAGGCGTAACCACCAGTTTTCCTTTGTCATCCAACAATTTCAGGCCAAGGATCTCTCTAGGATCGCTTCCAGTTTCAATTGCCTTCAGCAGATCCGCCAAGGTGAATTCTCCTTCCCCATAAATCACATAGTCAACACCACGACGCAAATACAGTTCAGCATTGTCAATTGCATCAGAAGAATATACAATAATGGGCACATCATGCCTCAATTGCCGAATAAGTGCAAAAAGATTGTCCCTCATAATTGACAGGCACATTTTCGTGACATAGTTGAATTCATCGTCGTAAAATACAACTGCATCATATGAACCCTTCAAAGCGATTTCCAGAAATTCCTCAGGCGAATCTAGCATAGCATCAAACAATTCCAAACTATGGCCCAGTTTAGAAAGGTAGGCACAGGCGAAGAGTGCACCCAACGGAGGATAAGGCATCTGACGTCTATACTCCTTGTCGTCCAATTCACGGAAATATGACTGCCCAACCAACAGATGCATGCTGAATAGTCTTGTTCCAACAACAATAAAAAATTACGGATTCAAGAACTCTCTTTGGGAAGCAACTCATTATAAGGCTTTTTGCAACGTTCGCAGTTTTCCATGTTCCTGTGGGGGTTTATGTGATAACAGTCTTTGCAGATCCATCCACCATACTGCCGCACATTCATGATTTCTTCATCAGTATATTCCTCCGACTCTGCCTTGACCAGCCCAATGCGACCAAGAAATCTGCCTACCCCTTCAGGTGATTTCCGTTTCTCCATGACCATGGCGATCTGCTGAATTTCTTCAGAACTCAGAAATTCAGGCCGAAGTCGAGCAGGAGGAATGTTGAGATTCAAGGCAGCCAGTCGAAAGTTGTTTACCAACTCACGATGACCAGCAAAGTAAACAATCAGGGCATTGAAAAGGAAGGGAAAGGTCAGAACTGTGATAATGCTAAGCAGAAAAACGAAAATGACGATCTTTCCGATCGTCCCCACATCTTGCAATGTTTCACCGGTATTTTCATTGAGAAGAAGATCCTGCTCGCTGAATACACTGAACCCTGAAATGAGACCAGTAATTCCAAACAGCCCCTCTATCAGTCTCTTGGCATTCCGAGAGCTGAAATCAACCAACCCTGTTCGGGTTTTGGTCATGATCTTTGCGTCCTCAAACACCATGGCAACTGGAAAATAAAAACCGACTGCAAAAAAAGACAGAAACATGGAAAGAACAACAGCCCCAACATATTCAATGCCCAAAAAGAGGAGTCCATGCACAATTGTCAGCATAATTACCAGAAATGGAATCACCACACCGAACGACTTCTTCACAAAGTCGATGATGTATGAAAGATCCATATCATCAACCTCTGCCAACAAAAACAAATCCTCTATGTCGTGCCCAAAAAAGTACCTCAGCTTTCTCGAGGATTGACCTGTCTCTTTGTAATCTTTCAATGGATCAAGGGCTAATTTGCCGATCATCCAATAGCCCACACGGATCCAAAAGCGGCCCAAATACCGTGTCACCCACCAAAAAATGAGTCCAGCAAATAACCCTCCTTCAAAACTTCCAAGGGTAAGAAAAAAAAAGAAAAATATCAGAAAAAATCACAAAAAATGCAAGGAAGGCCGACGCCATCAACTTTGTAGTCTAAGGTCATAAGTAAATCGTTCCGTCAACGATACAGGTTCTGCATTGACAACCATACCTAGTCGCTTGACATCAAGCAATAAGAACCTTTCTCATTTCATTGAAAGAGTCGACAACCATTAATCTTTCAAGTTTAGGATCATTGAATCGTGGGACAATGATACAGATTGAACCAGCACAATGCACTAGTGCAAAATTAATATACCCGTCAGTCATAATGCAAATCAGCAGAAATGCGCAAGTGGTGAAACGGCTATCATAGGAGCCTTCCAAGCTCTTGTTCCGGGTTCGATATCTGCATCATCTTGGTGGTCGGACGGAATTCCCGGCTTGCGCATTTCCTTCTCTTATTTTCTGAAAAATCTAATTTTGAAAATTATTTTTGCTATGAACTGATACTCCAATTGTCAAGAAAGCAGGAGCAACTCTCTGTCCTTTTAAATATACATGATTAATAGAACATAATTGACAATAGGAAGCTACAGGAGACTGAGTTTTACGATTTTTTTTATTGAAGTTAAGGAAAATGCAAGGAGGCAATGAGATGGAATCTTTTTCAAATAAAGTCACACTTTTTTCTGCAATGGGTAGATGTGTGGGAATTTCAGCAGAGATGTTTCAGAATTTGAAGTATTTCCTGCATTAAATAAAAGTGGGAAATGGATCTCAGCAATTGACAAGAAGCAGATTCTATTTAAAGAAGAAGATGGCATAGACTTTTTCAAGTTTAATTCAAAACAAATTTCTGGAAACAAAGCTAGATCAGTGACAACAAAAGATATGTTGCATCTATGTTTGAAAGATGGAACAATTTGGTGGAGACTTCAAAATTTCCTTTGGGGGAGAAAACAGTTTCAAAGTTGCATATAAATATCGTAGACTTTTCCAAGCTAAATATGGACACTTTCAAACATTTAGTGTATTGTTCTGATGAAGAATTGCTACGGTCGCAGTAGGTTCATCCATTGTAGATTTTTGGATGGAGTGTCTCAAGAAAAGCGATATTGATTCCCTTAGGGATACAAAATTGAAATTAAATGAAAGAACAATGACAACTGTTGGAGCATTTATTATTGAAGAAATGAGACATTATCTTGAATGGGTGAACAGAAGAATCGAAACATCGCAACTTGAACAGTTTATGCAGAATGGTCTGTTTCTTTTTGTTGACATTGCCAAATTAATGGAAAATGGAAGACGGCCAGTATTTTTGGGTATGAAGAGACTTGAGGAGACAAAAGGTAAACAAGAGCGTTTACAAGTCACAGTTGACAGAAATTCGTTCATTGAACTGACTAAAGAAGCCAGGCATCTTCGACTTGGATCTAATGGCTCTTTTATTTTTGGGTTTGACGTTTTTCTTCAAATCTCAGGGAAAATCGAGAAGATATCCAAACAGCCGTTCAT
>JALUTL010000308.1:6669-9656 GCA_027016475.1 Candidatus Heimdallarchaeota archaeon | reverse complement strand
CTGCTGTGTCTTGTCAATGTTCCTTGTTACTTGGTCTATCCTTTCAGAAAGCTCCTGCTGTGTCTTGTCAATGTTCCTTGTTACTTGGTCTATCCTTTCAGAAAGCTCCTGCTGTGTCTTGTCCATGTTCCTTGTTACTTGGTCTATCCTTTCAGAAAGCTCCTGCTGTGTCTTGTCAATGTTCCTTGTTACTTGGTCTATCCTTTCAGAAAGCTCCTGCTGTGTCTTGTCGATGTTCTTTGTTACTTGGTCTATCCTTTCAGAAAGCTCCTGCTGTGTCTTGTCGATGTTCCTTGTAACTTGATCTATCCTTTCAGAAAGCTCCTGCTGTGTCTTGTCGATGTTCCTTGTTACTTGGTCTATCCTTTCAGAAAGCTCCTGCTGTGTCTTGTCAATGTTGTCAGAAACGTCTTTCACATTGAGTGTCAGTTGTTGCATCAGTTTTTCCAAATCTGACACTCGTTCCTCAACTTGAGCCATGTATAAGTTAAATCGCTTTGATGAGTTAAAAACTGTTTTATCATTGACCCATATAATCCAGTCAAATTTCAGTTGTTCAATTGGACATCATACTTGAATAACTCTAACCCCTATGGAGAAGGATTGGGTATACCATTCCAAGGGAACTAAGACATTTTTTATGCCATGCTGCATTTTGTTAAGATCCACGAGAAGCACTTGCCTGAGTAACTTTTGTGATTTCTTCCCGAATGAGGAAGAGATGTTTGTATACTTTTTCCAGACGGTTCTTGGTCATTTCATCAGCATAGAATGAATGAACGTTGTCGAAGTCCGAAGGGGTAAATCTTGAGTCCATTACTTTTTCTAGAAGGCTTTCTTCCATTTCTAAAAATTGTTTAGGGATTCGTATTCCAGATAGTTTCTCCCCCACAAAAAGAATGCTTTGGGAGATTGGAATCATCATTTTACGAATTTCCTCCTGAATATCATAGGAGATCTTGCTTATGACCATCTTTCTTGGTTTTCTGGGATATGAAATTTGCATCCTTATAGGTTGAAATTCCTCTGCAATTTGCTGTTCCCATTCAAAATCCCTGCAAATGATTTGCGATGGAAGTCCATATCTAAAAGTTGCAATAAGCAACTCAATTTCTGATCTCAGAAACCAAAATCGTTCATACCATTCATTAGTCAGTCGTTCAAGAGATTGTGCCCTGATTATTGAGGCATGTTTTTTCCATCTTTCAAGGCGTTGTTTGGCAGAATCTCTTTGGATAGATGATAACGCCTCTTGCTCCAGATCACTCCAGATTTTGCTGGCCCATTGTCCAATTTCTTCAATGAATCTCTCAAATTCAGAATCTAGATTCTTGATTTCCTCTCTAATGTTGTTGATTCTTGACCATACCAAAACTGAATTGATTGTTCTTCTTCGTTCATAAAAAAGAAAATCGTCTTTTTGGTTTGGAGTTTGGGCCATTAGATTTCAATTAAATGCATACTTTAAAACATTGGGGATTGTATTCCTTTTCCATTCCTTGGTGTTTAAATAGGGCAATATCATACACATACCAGACATGACATCCTATATCACGTTGGAAGAATTTAGGAATCTTCGACCTATTGAATGTCCATCTCGGGGTGGTATTAACTTCCCATGTGCCGTTTGCAGGGAATGCGAGATAGGAGCGGTCACACAAACCTTTGAAACGGATATGCTCATTGAATCTACGGTAAACAGTGTCCTAGTCCACTTGAATCTGGATGTATCTGATGAATTTGAAAGATATGTTCTGTCAAGGCTGAAATCAGAGTTGTCCCGGCATATATCCGCCGTTCAAAAAGGAGATTGGGCTGAGGGCGATATAACAATCATGGTAGATAATGTCATGGCGGAAGATGAAGCGGAGCTTCGTAAAGTCGAATGGCTGCTGAGCTACCTTCCCCAAAATTGGAAGCAAATGGCCATTTCTGCTAAACAGGCATTCGGAAAATGGGAAGCTCAGACAGTCAAGCAAATTGTATTCAATTACGAGAAACAAACATAGTTAGTCAAAATCAAAAATGCTACGTCCTTGCCCAAAAGTGTGAACAAAGCCACAACTTCGGCAGATAAACATTTTCACCTTATGGGATGTCATTCCCCATTTGCTGTCCAACCTTCCTTCCTCTACATTAAATCCTGCCGTAGACTTACACCACAGACAAGCAGGTTGATGTTGGACTGTCACCTGCTGTCTTTGTTGGGTTGTGCCAGCCACTCTTGCCCCACATTCGCTACAAAATACCGCATTAGTTGGCAGAATGCTATTGCAACTTGGACACTTCATAATGACGATTGAAAAATATTGTTTAAAAGGATATTGTAGCTTCTATTGTAAATATCAATAAATACGAGGATCGTTTTCGTCTTGTTCCTTTCGTTTCTTTTCATATTCATCAAAATAGTCTTTGTCAACCCTTCTTTTGTCTGGGACAGCAACATGTGCAATACCTGCATCAATTCGGGGTTGGATGTGCTTATCCCACATATCGAACATTCTCTCTGGAGAGTAGAAAAGCTGTTCTCTGATATACCCCGCATCTTCAAACTGGTCAGTGTGCCTAATAGCGAACTGTCGATCACATGATTCTTCACAAAGACCACATTTCATGCAGCGTCCGGCGAAATAGGCAGGAAAACGATATTCCTTGCCGTCTATCTCTCGGGGAACCATGATGATTGTCTTGTTGGGACAAATCCTTTCACATTTTCTGCAACCAGTGCATGCCTCTTCAGAAAGAGCCAACAATCCTCTGTATCTTTCTGCCACATAAGGATATTGAGAATGTGATGGGTGAAGTGGATGATACAGGTTCGTGGTGGGTACTCTCAGCATTGTCTCCAAAACGGTCTTGATTGCCGGAAGGTGAGCGTAACGTGCAATGGTTCTGAGAAACCCTTTCTTCTCAGGAGTTACATTCGGTGTCCTAGATACTGTAACACTCATAAATATTCCAAGATTGTTTTGGGAGTTGTCATATAT
>JALUTL010000308.1:0-6659 GCA_027016475.1 Candidatus Heimdallarchaeota archaeon | reverse complement strand
GGATTAGTAGAGCTAAGAAAAATGCAAAATGTCAAGGAGAACCTATCCAAACCAAGTTCCATATATCGACATGTGATCCTTGTGATATTTGGAAATGTTGACCTTTTTTAGGTCTTTCAACCCTTTTTGCTCCAAATATTTTTCTTCCTCCTTGAATACTTGTTCAGGAGCTTTGGCTTGGGAAATTGATCGTGCCTTGATAGAGATCATCGCGCCACCATTGGGCCGAAGAAATGCTTTGACATTTTCCATGAATATTTCAGATTGGTTGGGTTGAGCTACATCAGCATAAACAAAATCAACACCATCAACCACATCAGAGTAAAGTTCTGGATGGCGGGCATCTGCATGAATAGGCACAATGTTTGTCCTCAAACTGGCCAGCTCGAGCAGATCTCTCATTGGCCTTGGAGCAAACTCCACAGCGTATATCAATCCCAAATGAACGATATCACTGACATGGGAAACTGTTGTCCCTGTTGATGCACCCAAGTAAAGTACTTTCGAATCGGGTTTCAATGCATCGATGTTCAATCCCATGAGTATGCTTGAAGCTATTTTGGAACGTTTATGTGAAAATTCCCGGTATTCCTTGCCCTTGAAATCTATGAGGCGCTCTCCATATACAGAAAATCCGGGCAATCTGTTTTCTGTTGCAAGAGAGACACCCATGATACCTTTAACGGAGTAGACGCCTTTTTGTTTTTTGAACTGCCGAACATCGATTTCCACTACTTTTTCCTCCTTTTGCTCCGATTTTTCTTGGAACTTTGTTTATTAGGTTTACTTGCCTCCTTTGGAGGGTTTGGAAATTGCTTTCGCAACAAGTTTGCTTTTTCTTTCAATTTTTCACGCATTTCAGGTCCCAAATAGCTTCCTCCATAGACATCTAGCCTTGCTGCAATGACAATTTTGGAGGCAAAAGCTCTTGCCATTTTACCACGCAACCAAAAGGGCATGGTTCCAACCTCCGGTATTTGAAAAATTATTCCGTGTTTTGGAGTTTTTCCTTTGAATCGAAGAGCCTTGTAGAGTGCTTTTTCAGCCCCCAAAGTTTGAACTTTGCCACTGGACAGAAATGCAAGGCTTTTGAGATTCCCTACATGGGCAATAAGCCGTGCCCCAACATTCGCTCCTGCAACAGCAGTAAGGTTAGGAGCTACTTCATTCATGACTGTTTCTATCCATTTTTCAAGTTGCATCTTGTTTTGATAAAGATCATAGACGCTTTTTGCAAGTGCTTCGATTATTGCAAGATCAGATACCGAAAAATTCGCACCAAGAGACTCATCCTTGTGCTGCACTATATATTGTACATATTCTGCTGAAATTCCGAATGTAGACAAGGTTTCGGCTGAGAAGCTCTCTCTGTTCGAGTGCTTGAGAATGATACGTGCAAGTGTCGCAGGGTTTTGAATTCGACTGGTAAGCTCAGGAAAATGTAGAGCATATATCTCATAAAGCCGTCCTCCAAGTAATGTAAATGATTTCTGAAGTTCATCGATTGCGTGGATAGCTTGGGCAATCAACGTATCCCTACCTTCGGCATGTTGCCTGACTGAAATACGTGAAAGAGCTATTGCATAATCCCTTACCTTTTGTTTATAGTCAGTTTCATCAATTTGGAGATGATATTCATTTTTGAGATGGGAAAGACGGCTTAGTCTCCATGATTTTAAAATTTCATTTCCCAGATCCAGATCAACTTTAAAGTGATCGGCAAGGGCATCCACTATCCTTTGGGAGTCAGTAATGACTTTCTCTGGACTCATTGGATGCAGTGAGTCAATCAACTGTGACTTGTAGTTTGGCTCATCAAAGGAAATGGAGAACAGAAGATTGCCTCTGATATCCAGAACAAACGCACCATATGGATTTGCGGAAACAAGAACCACAAAATAGACAGAGTTGTTTCCATATTAAGATTTGTTGTCGTTTCGAACTCACTAAATCAAAGTCAATTCCAGTTGTATGCATCTGAAGATTTTAAATAGATAAGTTCCGTTTAGATATAGAAATAGGAGTTCGGAATCATGACTCACGGAAGACTTCAAAATGCAGGTATTGTCCGTAAAAGGACACCAAAGGTAGAAAAGAAATATCCCAACAGGAAACATCCTAGCCCAAGAATCAGAAACCGCAAGAATTACTACAATCGATTAATCAAGATGAAACCTGTTGGCCAAGGAACAAAACGGTAGTTGGAGGAATTGCTCCTCTTGTTCAATGTAGCTTCACTCGATGAGACAACAAAGCAGGCTTATGAGGAAATATTATATCAAATAGAATTGGAAAAGCCCGACAAAGCCAGATTGGAAACAATCAAGAGAATTGTTGCCACCAAGTACCAGCTGAAAAAATTTCCCAAGAATTCGGATCTGTTGCAGTATGCATTGAGGACAAGGGAAGATGTTGAAGAGCTCAAGCGGTATCTGAGAATACGTAATGTCCGGTCCATTTCTGGAGTAAATGTCATTTCAGTCATGACAGCACCGTTTCCCTGCAGGCATGGAGCGTGCATATTCTGTCCAGGTGGCCCCTCTTGGGGCACACCCATGTCATACACAGGGAGAGAGCCTGCATCGATGCGTGCAATTCAGAATGGATTTGACCCAGTATTGCAATTGCGGTCAAGAATTCAACAGCTTGAAGCGACAGGACACAACGCTGAGAAAATAGATTTGATTGTAATGGGAGGAACATTCAACAGTACTCCAAAAGCATACCAAGATGAATTCATACTCGGAATCTATGAGGCACTTAATGGTGAACCATCAGACACCATCGAGGAAGCGAAGAGGAAAAACGAAACTGCTAAGTATCGTTGTGTTGGTCTCACGTTTGAAACTAAGCCCGATTGGGCAAAGCAAAAGCACATTCTTTCAATGTTGGAATATGGTGTGACGAGGGTTGAAATAGGCGTCCAAACGCTTAGAGATGACGTACTTGAATTGGTCAACCGTGGTCACACACTCCAAGACACAATCGAATGCTTCAAGGCAATGAGGGATGCGGGACTGAAAATCACAGCGCATATGATGCCAGGATTGCCAGGAACTACTCCTGAGATCGATATAGAAGATTTTCGAACACTTTATTATGATCCAAAGTACATTCCGGATGAAATCAAAATTTATCCGACCCAAGTCATAGAAAATACACCTTTGGCGCAAATGGTTGTCGATGGAAAATATAAAGCATTGACTAATGAAGAAACATTCCGGATCATTTTGGAAGCCAAAAAAATCACGCCCCCTTATGTCCGCATAAAGAGGGCCCTTAGAGATCTCCCAATCAATTTAGTCGTGGCAGGAGCAACATGGGGAGACATGAGAAAGCGTATTCAGGAACAAATGGAACAACTCCAAGCAGTGTGCCGATGCATACGATGCAGAGAAATTGGCCACCATGTCTATAAAGGCAACCTTCCTCCAGACCCCAATGATATAAGCTTAAAAATCAGAAGCTATGAGGCATCTGAAGGGATGGAACATTTCCTGTCTTATGAGGATTCAAACGAGGTTCTTATAGGGTTTCTTCGTCTTCGTTTTCCAAGTGACGACATTTACATCCAAGAATTGGAGGGATCTGCAATTGTCCGTGAACTGCATGTATACGGTTCATCACTTCAGATAGGAGAACGAGACTTGGAAAGCTTCCAACACCGGGGTTATGGAAGGAAACTTTTGAATGCCGCAGAAAACATGGCAAAAGACAATGGATACAAGTTTCTCTCTATTATTTCTGGAGTTGGAGTTAGAAAGTACTATGAAAAATTTGGATATTCATTGAATCGTTTCTATATGACCAAACGATTATAATGGAATTTACTGTTTAGATGAACAAGCCATCAACAACAATAAACAATGGCAACAATGTCAACGCGATCGTGTTGATCAGCTTAATCAGGACATGAATTGAGGGGCCTGATGTATCCTTCGCAGGGTCACCAACAGTGTCACCCACAACTGCGGCGTGGTGTGCTTCACTTCCTTTACCGCCATATAGGCCAGCCTCAATTGTTTTTTTGGCATTGTCCCATGCCCCACCACCGTTGTTCAATGTAAGACCAAGGAGAATACCTGAAGCAGTTGCTCCGACCAAGTAACCAGCTAATGGGATAGGACCAAAAGCAAATCCAACAACGACTGTTAGGAGTACGACAAGCAAAGCAGGGGCCCTCATTTCCTTCAAAGCAGCCCGTGTCGATACATTGATACATGCTTCATAGTCAGGGGGGTTTTCATATTCCATAATTCCGGGTATTTCCTTGAACTGTCTTCGAATTTCAGTAACCATTTTGTTTGCGGCACGACCAACAGCACCCATTGACATTGATGAAAAGAGGAAGGGAAGAAGGGCACCAATAAACAGTCCTGCCAAAACGCCGGGTGAGGCCAAGTTAACTTCAGGAATGGATTTCAGGCCGCCAGCAACCCTGTTTTCGTAATCCTCCAAGTACGCTTGGAAGAGCAACAAGGCGGCAAGTCCAGCAGATGTCATACCATAGCCTTTAGCCAATGCCTTGGTGGTGTTTCCAACTGCATCCAATGAATCGATTCTTTCACGTATCTGGTCACCAGCTTCACCCATCTCTGCAATACCACCTGCTTGATCAGCAATGGGACCGTAGCCGTCCAATGCAAGGACGATGGGAGTCAATGAAAGCATGGCCATTGTTCCAACTGTGATACCAAAGATCCCAAAGAGCGTTGAGATCAAAGCCGGGTTGGAACCGGAAGGATCGTATCGAGCGCTCATTGCCTGAACAATGGGATGGTTGGTGGTTCCGAAATCGGCACCTAGCAAGAAGGTAGAGACAAGTGCTACAACAATGCCTAAAACAGGGAGCCACGTTGATTCCATGCCGACAGATAGACCTGCAATAATGTTTGTTGCTGGGCCAGTTTTGGATGCTTCAGCAATAGAGAGTACAGGACGGGTCTTGCTTGATGTATAATATTCAGTCGCAACCAATGTAAGCATAGCCAAAGCAATGCCGATAGCTGCTGCCGCCAGAAATTGCACTATAGGCCCAAAAAGCCATGTAAGAATAGCAGCCATTAAGACAAAATTGACAACTGCTGTTACATTGAATGCGTTTCTCATTGCCTGCATAGGGTCTCCTTTTTGGTCATCCTTGAGCTTCACAAGACCCATGGTGGCAATTGTACCGATAATGGTAATTGAATTTGCGATAAGTGGAAACAGGATAAACGCAGAAGCAAATTTTGCGGCTTCAGGGTTGGATGAAGTCTGCATTGCAATATAGAAGGTGTAACCGACGATCATACCACCGATGGTTTCACCAGTAACTGATTCGAATAAGTCAGCACCTCTGCCTGCACAGTCACCTACTGCATCCCCTACATTGTCTGCAATGACACCAGGATTTCTTATGTCATCTTCAGGAATACCAGCTTCAATCTTGCCTACAAGATCAGCACCAACATCTGCCGCTTTGGTAAAAATACCACCGCCCAACTGGGCGAACAGTGCAGCAAATGATGCACCAAATCCGAAAGCGATGACGGAAATGGGATTTTCTTGATTATACATTGCATACAAAACAGCTATGCCCAAAATACTGGTTGAAACCACCACCAATCCCATGACCATGCCGCCATTATACGCAGTTTTGAGTGCTGATGATTTGCTTTCCAATGCAGCTTGGGTTGTACGGGCATTGGTATCAGCAGCCATAATCATGGCAACACTTCCCGAAATCAATGAAAAGGCAGTTCCAAAGATAAATGCAACTGCATTGGTTGGGAATCTGAGAGTAAAGTCACCACCCAATCCGAAATCAAGAAAGATCATGATCAAGAGTGCCAATGCCGTACCAAAAATGAAAATAATACGATACTGTGTTTTAAGAAAGGCGATTGAACCAGTCTTGATTGCGTCAGATACCTGGATCATCTTTTCTGATCCTCGGCTCTTTTCGAGAATTTGTTTTCTCAAGTAATATGCAAGGCCGAGTGATAGAATTACGACGACAATAGGTATCAGAAGAAGAGCTAAATCGACGTCTGCCATATTCTTCTCACCTGATTATGCTTCGAATCTGACAGGTGATTATAATAGTTAGGGCAGATTACATCAAAAATAGTCATTTGCTTGAAAAATAATCTGTTTTCTTGGCCTTTTGTCCAAGAGTATCAGATTCCTGGCAACTATGGCGACCTGTTTCGATTCGTTTAAATTATATCAGGAACAAAGACAAGTTTAGAGAGATATGGCAAGATATACAGGTCCTAGCAGAAGAAAAATTTCAGGTGGACTTCGCAGGAAATCCATGGGCAAAAAGCAACGGTTTTTGGCCAGACCACCTGCTGAAACACACATTGGCCCAATCAAAAAGAAGAAAGTGAGAACTCTTGGAGGAAACTTCAAAATCAAGAATCTCCAGTGCGACAGAATCAATGTGTTGGACAAATCGACTAACAAAACCACAAATGTCAAAATTACCGGATTGGAAATTAACCCTGCATCAAGAGACTATACAAGACGGCGGATTATCACCAAAGGAGCAATTGTACTTACTGAGCTTGGAAAAGTCAGGGTGACAAGCAGGCCTGGAAATGACAGTGTGGTCAACGGTGTCTTGCTAAACGAATAAAAAGCGGCTATCTACAATGTTGCGCAGAAGACGATAT
>JALUTL010000307.1 GCA_027016475.1 Candidatus Heimdallarchaeota archaeon | reverse complement strand
GTTGGAGAAGTACAAACCAGTTTAGAGGAAAGAGCAAATAAGTGAACAGACACAATCATATTATTGGAGATTATTGCCGATTTTAGAAAAGAATGTTATATAGATAGATTGCAATACAGGAATAAATAATGAGCATTAATGGGTTACAGAAAGCAAGCATAATTGGGACTATAGGCCCTGCGTCAAGTTCTCCTGAAGTTTTGGAACAATTGTTCCGGGCAGGATTGAATATTGTAAGAATCAATCTATCTCATGGAGATCACAAAACGGCAAAAAAATGGTTTGAGCGAGTTAGAGACACAAGCGAACAAGCTGCGATCATGTTTGATTTGTCAGGTCCAAAAATGAGGATAGGAACCATTGATGGGCACGTCATATTGGAATCAGGGCAGGAGTTTCGAATTACCAAACGCAAAATTGATGGCACAAAAGACAAAGTATCCACCAATTATCCAGAACTAATAGATTTGGTGCAACCGGGAAACATCATCTTCCTGAATGATGGACTGATTGAGCTTGAAGTGATTGATAAAAATGAAGAAGAACTAGTCGCGAAAGTTATCAGAGGTGGAGTTTTAAGCTCAAAGAAAGGCATAAACGCTCCGGGTGTACCCATAACTCTTTACTCACCTACCGAAAAGGACATTCGAGACTTGGAATTTACACTTTCATTGGAACCTGACTTTTATTCGGTTTCATTTGTTCGTAGGGTTCAAGATTTGCTCCGAGTAAGAGAAATAATTTCAACTCATACCAAAAGTGATATCCACTTAATCAGTAAAATAGAACATCTGGATGGAATCAGAAATTTTGATGGGATATTGAAGGAAAGCAATGAAATCATGGTAGCCCGTGGTGATTTAGGTGTAGAAATGGATCCAGCAAAGGTTCCATTGGTTCAAAAAGAGCTCATTTTCAAGTGCAACAGGCTAGGTAAGCCGGCGATTGTGGCAACTCAGATGCTTGAATCAATGGTGTATTCACCAAGGCCTACAAGGGCTGAGGCGTCAGACGTAGCAAACGCAATACTGGATGGCGCAGACTCAATCATGCTAAGCGCAGAGACTGCCACAGGAGATCATCCTGTAAAGGCAGTAGAAACGATGTCACACATTATCAAGACAGTACAGAATGAAATTGCAACTCATCGAGTAAAATATTATAAGGATGAAAATCCAAATTGGGATGCAGTTGGCAGGGCTGCAGTTTATTTGGCTGAAGATCTTGAGGCATCGGCCATCATTGCAAACACTCGATCTGGAGATACAAGCAGAGTTATTGCCAAATACAGACCAAAACAACCCATAATTTCTATTACACCGTTTGTCCAAACTTTTAGGAGGTTAAGCATTCAATGGGGAGTGATTCCACTATATAGTCCCAGAAACTTTCATGATACAGATGATATGATAGAAGCAGCTGTTGAATTGGCTGTTTCCAATGAACTGATCCAAAAGGACGACATAGTTGTAACTGTTGCTGGATCATTATTGGGCATGCCCTACACGACAAATCTAATTCAGTATTACTTTGTGAAAGACATTATGAAATCTGTTGAGGCAAAAAAGAAATTCAGGAAGACCTATACCATAGGCGGGTAAACAAATCACCCTCGCGCTTTTGCATTGAAAGGCCTCATCAGGGAAATACTATTAATATTGGTGTCTGTAAGATATAGTAGAACCAAAATGAGCTTTGACAGAAATGAACTATTTGGGGAACTTGCCAACAAAATAGGTGCAGAGGATATTACTGATCCTTTTGAGCTAATTCGAAAAGGAGACGAGCAACGGAATGCAGGCAACCATGGAAAAGCGAAAGAACTCTTTGAAAAGGCAATAGCAACCGCAAAAGCAAAAGCGGAGCGATTGGAAACAAACAATCAGCATCGCTCTGCCGCGGAGATGAACTATGCCAGAGCAATTGCAAATTTGCGGCTAGGAAATACTGAGGCAGCCATGGCACTGTATTCCAAAATTGGAACCCAATTGATTGAAGCAGGAAAGAATTACATTCAGGTTTACAAAGAATTCCAAGATGGCGCGTTATTGATCACTTTGGGAGGTTTAGTCTACATTCTTCAGGATCGTGTCAATGAAGCACGGGAAATCTATCTTAATTTCATAAACGAACTGGACAGGATGGGACAATCAGGAGAAATCCAGCAAGGTTTGGATCAGCTAAAGGAAACTTTGTGGACTGTTGGATATATCATCAAAGCCATTCAGGATGTGGATCACGGTTCATTGCAGAGCGCTCAACATCTTATCTCCAAGACAATTAAGCCAAATCTGAAAAAAGCGAAGGTAGCTGGCTTGGAGCCATTACTGAACGAGGTTGTTCAGTATACCTTGAATTATTTCCAAAGCCAAATCAAGCTTCCAAAAATTGAAATCGCATCAGTACTCCCACCTGAAATGGTTGCCAACACAATTTTTGAAATGGCCATGGATATTACAAATAATGGAGAAGGCGCAGCATCAAATTTGACGTTGACCATGGATATCCCTCCTGAACTTGAGCTCTTGGAGGGTAAGTCATCCCATTCCATTGAAAAATTGGATCCCCAAGGGAATGCAACGTTCAAGTTTTCATTGAGATACCAGACGAGCGTAGAGGAGGATCGCACATTCCTCATAAAAGGACAACTGAAGTACAAGGACATGCTGAACAATGAACACGTTCAATTTATTGGCCCGTTGGAGCTTGAAGTAACCGCAAAAAGCAAGTCAGATGAATTCAAAAAACAATTGAACCAACTAAAGGAAGATTTTGAAGTCCTGAAAAATGAGCCGATTGGAGAAAAAATTCCTGAAAGTGTTGTTGCAGCAATTGAAGCATTGTCAGATCAGATAATAAAAGATGTTGAAGAATCCATCGAAAAGTCCCATTTTCCCCAAGCGGAATTTGGATTGTATCTTCTGCGTCAAATTAAAGATTGGAAGAGAGATGTGACTGTTCTGGGCAACTTTGCAAGCAGAATCAAAGAAGAAGTGACCAAATTGGAGCAACAATATGCTGAAGTTAAGTTGGAAGAGGCAGAAGCAAAACACAAGCAAGAGTTGGAGGAAACAGTTGACAGGATCAATAAGCTCAAGGATGAAGAAAGGGAAGAGGCACTTAAGCAACA
>JALUTL010000306.1 GCA_027016475.1 Candidatus Heimdallarchaeota archaeon | reverse complement strand
CAAGTATCTGGGATACCCAGCCGTCCTTCTTAACGTAGACAACAACAGTGGCGGTTCATCGTTTAGCGTGAAGAAAGAACTATTGAGATTGCAACTAGCTTCTACCAAGAGACTGTTTTCTACTACCTTTAGTGGCAAGACTGCCGTAGGCTATGGGATAGACAACTCGCTTGTTGATGATAGCGTGTCTACCGGAGGGTACTCACTCATAGTCGCTGGAGCCGTTGACTACACGGTAAACAGCTCCGGGGGGATCCTGCTCGACCTAAATAACCTGTCCTCATACATTACACAACTTGGCATAGCATTCTCTGACCTTGGAAGCATATATTCAAGAATCTACTACGACTATTCCTCCTCATTGTTTGCGTTTGAAAAAGGAGGAAACGTGATTCTAAAGTCCCTCTCTAGCGGGGAGTTCCGCACTGGGGTAGGCGACCTCTTCATAGTAGATTCCAGCGGCTACATAAACAAGTATGGTGGGACGACCGCGATAACAGACGGCTACGTGCTTACGTGGAACTCGACCAGCGGGAGGTTCGAACCAGCCGCTGCCGGAGGGGCAGACAACCTCGGCAACCACACCGCAACGCAAGACCTCGACATGAGCAACTACAGCATCACGAACGTGGGCAAGATAAGGAGGTCTACTTCCTCGCTGTTCTACAACTCAGAGACGGCCGGAGACCTCACGGACTTACTCATATCACTGACCACGTTCTCCTACATCGATGTGCTCGCTGGTGTCTCCCCCTATTCGGTGGAGTACTACGACGGGGCGAACTGGGTGGCATGGAGTGGCTCAGGGATAGAGAAAGCGCTTGATAGTTACGCTGGGGACTACTTCACTGTAGACGACGTTCACAAGCAGTTCAGGGTGACTTTTAGTGGGATGAGCTATAAGAACTCTTTCTGGCTTATCCTTGGGAGGATATATACTGCCTATAATATAAATAGCTGCACAATAACGTTTGAGACCTCCCCAGACCTGACCAACTGGTACAATACCCAGTCTATAACGTTTAGCAACAACAGCAAGGAAATGATGCTGTTCCCGTTTAGGCAATACTCATCAGACGATTATGTAAGAATAACCTTCAACATCACACTGGCTGCTGGGGAGACATGGAAAATAAGCAGAATAGGGCTTGTGCCGTCGAGGATGAACGCGTCACAGACATGGACTGCCCCTAACATAATAATAGACAGGTACAACACAACCTACGGTGGTTTCTACCACCACGCCCCAAACGCAATACGAGCGACTAACAACATCTATGTCGACGACGACAAGAAAATACTGCTCGGAACCAGCTCAGACGTGGATCTCCACTACAACAGCACTAGTTCCAAGCTAGAAGTGCTCTGGAGCGACGGCTACCCCATACTGGAGAGCAGCGCGACTGGCACGTCATTAAGCTCAAAAGAGACAGTCTACATCAACACGGACAGGACTGACACGGGGACTGCAGACCTCTTGGTCATACGCAAAGGGAGCGGCTACTCCCAGATACTGAAGATAGACAATAGCGGGAACTACTACATCAACTACGGCAACAAAATATATTTCCAAGGGATTAATTCCGCCACCGACGCCGCGATCTATTCCATGTCGACAGAAGACCGTCTCTACATCCGTGCTGAAGGAGTAGACTCTGTTGCACAATTCGCTACATATGGTCTCTATCTACCAAGAACTGGACAGGGATACAACCTCTACCTCGCTGGCTCCGTACAGCTCGGCTACCTTGAAACAGGATATATCGACTTCAGGAGTACCAGGTCGGGGTACGTCACCGGGAACGGCAAGACAAACACCTATGTTGAGTTCGTCGGCGGGTCGACAACGACGAAGTTTTATGGCATAGTACAGCTCAACTGGATAAGCGGCGCAGAAGGGGGGCAGCTTGAGTTCCTTGGGGACGGCGTCACCTACACGGACACTATTTATATTGACCGCTATAACGACGACTTGAGAATCATCAAGGGATCTACGGTGCTGTTCCGCATCTATAGCGACAATAGAGTGTATATTCCACACGGCGACCTTACCTACGGGACTGGGTCAGCGGTGTCGCTAGAGTTGGGGGCCAACACGACTGCCACTGGTACTCTGAAACTATGGGGTTCGACTTCTGGTTCTTACGGTCTCATACAGGCAACTACAACGAATTTCCACCTCGATGTTGTTGGAGGCGGAAATATGTACATCAACCACTACGCTGGAAGCGGTTTCTACGTGAGAAACGGAGCTGGAGCAGATATATTCGCAGTAGATAGCTCAACAAAGAATTCAACATTCTACGGGAGCGTTACCCTTAATGGAGGGTACCTAAAGCTCTACACATCACCATCCGACCCGGGGACAGATAGCGCCGTATCGATAGGAGCAGGAACTTCAGGAACATCTGATGTTCTCAGGATCTACTCAAACCCCGGATACGTCGACATAGGGATGATGAACAGCGGATTCTGCCACATCTACACTAGCGGGCCAGCGTTCATCTTCAACAAGCCGTTATATGTCTATAATGCATCGTCGGGAGCTACGAAAGACATACTAACATCTTATAATAAAGACTTCAGCATACAGAGAGTTGGTGTTGAATACATTCTTCTACACTCCACTGGTGTCCACACTAAAAAATACTTGATATGGAACAAGGGATCTACTCCCTGGCTAGCTGCAATTCCTGGTAACCTGAGCACCGACTCAACAGTAGCCGCGATAAGATTTGCGGAGCACAGTGGCACTGGAATAACTAACACCTCATTTGCTCTGATCCCGTATTACGTCAACATGGGAGCTGTCGGTAACAACAACACGTCATATGATCACTACGGAACAGTAGCGGCGAACTATCTTTATTATGACACTTCCCACACCGCGTTTTCTGGAAACCCACTATTCGACACGATGAAAAAAGAAGGAAGGAATGTACATGCCCCCTCCATGCCGTCAGTAAACAGCGATATAAGAATTCTTTTCAACAGGCTCCAGAAGCTTAGCTTGGAAGTAGAGAAACTAAAAATAGAAAACGAGAGACTAAGGAGTATGGTATTCCATGCTGTTAATGTATCAGCCTAACATAAACAAAGACATAATAGAATCGATAAAATCGCTTGAATTCATACACCTCTCAAGGGTGGAAATAGACAGTGTCCTCATACTTCCCCATATCTATGAGGAGTTTGAGGAGATCCCCTTTGAAAAACCAGACTCAAGGTATGATTTTCAGTACAAAGGAAAAGAGAGAAGGGTGGAAGCTTCCGTGATATTCTACGACACCATTGACAAACTGCTAAGCAGTTATGCTGGGTACTCCGACTATGTTGGAATACTAGTCTCCGAACCGATAACACAGCCTATTGAGGAGAAGAGAGAGGATAGATACGTGTTCTACTATCCAGGCGTGTTCGGACAGTCATTTCTTGGAAAAGGAGTTATAGTCTCTACTTATGGACTTACTAACGAACAAGTCATAAAAGTGTGGAAACACGAGTGGGCGCATCAAGTAATCGACATATACCCACACTCGGGAATAATTAATCATCACTGCACAAATATGGATTGTCTCTTCAAACCGCTATATGACACTGGCGATGTCGATACCGCCTCTGATTTTTGTGAAAAATGCAAGGAGACACTATCTCCGTTTATTTTTTAGAGCGTTGAATTAATAGTTATTCGCATAAAAAAGAATTAAAGTATGGTTGAACAATTGGTTACTGATGAACGTGAGAAAGTTCTTACTCGTATTATCACTAATCACACTCTTTTCTGGTCAAATACTGCCAGTAAATAGTGTTACTATTGTAA
The DNA here is from genome assembly GCA_027016475.1 of Candidatus Heimdallarchaeota archaeon. Taxonomy (GTDB): domain Archaea; phylum Asgardarchaeota; class Heimdallarchaeia; order Heimdallarchaeales; family Kariarchaeaceae; genus WAKA01. The sequence continues at coordinate 5,870 of JALUTL010000306.1, read as the reverse complement.
AAGTACAGGTAAATGATAACTGGATATTTAGCGATCTGACAATATACAACGTAACTGCGGAATACAGCTCAAGACCTCAATTTGCTGACCAAAACCACCTAAACTCATTTCAAGTCGAGGTATTGACAAACGATACTCCATTTGTCACTGATATAAGCATTATCGATGATAATCCACTCATCGGAGAATCATCATCTTTCTCCATGACCCTCAGTAACTGGAAATTAGACCATGTGCTTCTCTCCCAAAGAGGAGTGTTTCTTCTTTACCAGTCAGGCACGGCAGACTTCAACATAACTATAGGCAATACGACAAAAACGTCCCAAAAATCATTTGAACTAATAACGATAGACGACGGGGGGAACTCACCATCAGTAGCGGTGACTAATGGAGAGCCCGTAGAAGTGGAAATGCTATTCCAGTACGGAATTCTAGGAGGACAAGGAAGCCTAACCGACAACATGGCAATCATCTTCAAGGTAAACTACATACCAAGCGACACGTTCTCATTCACGTACAACGGTCAAACAACACAAGCAGTGAATATTACCGCAGAAATCTACGTAAAAGATATCAACGCAGTTTCTGGGGATAACTACTTTGAATTTTCTCCAAACACTCTCGTTGCAACCATTCAAAGAACATTTTCCCCAGATATAGGACTTCCACTATCCGAGAAAATAGTCAAGTACTACCAACAAGGACTAAACTTAACACTGTATAGCGACCAAAAGGCAGGGTTGAATGAATATGATCAAAAAAGCCTAAAACTCTTCCAGTCAGGCAGTGAAATCATAATCAAGAGGGAATTAGTAGGGTTCAGCATCAAGGATTCCTCGTTTGGAGAAAACGGCGGGTTCCTTTCCTTCGTCCTCATAGACCCCTTCCTTTCCTTCAATATCTTCGTGGCCCTCATAATAGCAGACGCCATACTGCACAGAAAGAAATAATAACCCTAGCGACTACTGCTTGAGTGAGGAATGAAGAATGATCGACCAGCCACAAGTCACCAAGGCGGTTCTCGTCATCGAGACGAACGACGGCAGTGTTGTGAACATCGAGTTCAACAACGTTAGTTTCGCTTCCCGCATCATCGAGATGCTCCAGAACAGCAACGCGTTGAACCTCAAGTCAGCAAAAGTAGAGCTCATCTTCTAGGGGGAACGATCGTTGCAACTCCCCTCCATGAAAGTTCTTGTAGCCAGTGCCGGTCTCCTCTATCTTGTTGGATACTACATCTACCGCAAGGAGAAGAAGAAAAGGGAGTCGGTTCATCGTGCCGACATCTACCTCAAGTACAAGTACATGACGAGCAGGATGGACTACGATATTTAAGAGTAAACTTTATCATGCTCCGCTTCGTATTTTTTACTGATGTCGCTAGAGATTGAGAATTATGGCGTAGTATGTGAGGAGTGCGGCGCCCCAGCTGAACAGATATGCAAGTGGAACAATCCTCAAGGGTTTGCCGTGTGCAGGGAACACTGGCACCACGCCTGTCCAGGGCCGCATACCAACAACTTCTACAACTACTTGGAAGTAAGAGGAATAGACCCACTGGCAAAGAAAGAAGAGCCAGTGGAAGAACCAGAAGAAGCTCCAGTAGAAACAGAAAAGGAAGCTCCTGCTGAAGAAGCGAAGGAAGACTGGACTGAAGAACCCATTCTCTTCTGAGGAGGAAATAATCGTGGTCAGTGTTCGTGTTTTCGTGACCCCTAAGACCATGTCGGAGAAGAGCTACAGGGAATTCATCGATTCCGTGAAGAAAGTAGTGGAAGGCGTAACAGGGAAAAAACCACTAGTCACTCTTGTCGATGCTCCAAAACGAGTGATTGATACCAGAATGGAGGCGACCAACCCGTCTACACTGGCTTCACTGATAAGGCATGGGTTGAAAGACATTGGAGACGATCATTTCACACTGGCGTGTGCCGATTCTGAAGGGAAATTCAGCAACACCGTGTACTCGGACTCGTGCAAGCTGGCAGCGATAGTAAGCGAGTTTGATGACGACGTGGATCTAGTAGCACTGCGTTCAAAACCGGGGGCGAAAATCAGCACGAGAGAGATCGCGGAGAAACTGTCAAGCTCTGCTGACAGGTGTGTCATAATCTACCAGTCCCCTGTGTTTGAAGAGACGCTGGAGTCCCTTCACGACTGCCTCCTCAGGCAAGTACCTACTGTTGTCATCAGCCCGTTTGAAGAGGGAGACTCCAAGAAACTGTTCATCCCCGAGAAAAAGGTGTCAGAGCTTCTCATGGAATTCGAAGAGGTAAACGTGCCGCTGATATTGAAGAAGCTGAAAGAGATGGAGGAGAAGAAGAAAAAGAAGGAGAAGTTCAGCTTCTCGGTAGAAAAAGAGCAGCAGCAATAGGGATTCGTGGAGAAAAAATTAAGACCCCTCCCTCCAATACTTGTTATGATGCTGCAGCGTTTAAGAGAATACCTAGAGAAAAGAATGGTCGAGAAGATCAAGACCCGTCCCCTTCCCTTCCACGTCGGCATCATCCCGGATGGCAGTAGAAGGTACGGGAAGAAAAAGGGGCTGAACTACTATGAGACTTACCACGTCGCTTCTAACACTCTTGAAGACATCATTCTCGCGGCCAGTGACTTGGGTTTGCCAATGCTGACCGTATGGGTCTTTTCCACCGACAACTTCAACCGTCCCAAGGAACAAGTAGACCTGTTCATGCAGATGGCGAAGAAAAGAATAGAGGAGATCTCCACCAGCGACCACATAGTCGAGCGGGGAATCGTGGTAAACATCATTGGCAACTACGACCTGCTACCAGACGATGTCAGAGAGGTCTGCCTCAAGGTCATGGAACGCAACGACCAAATACCCCCAAACAAGAAAAAAATGACCGTGAACCTGCTCATGGCTTACGGGGGTCGAGACGACATCCTTTCAGCGATAGAAATGATCCGCCAGTGGGACTCCTCCGTCAAGATAACTGAGAAACTCTTCTCGCTCCACTTACAAGTACCAGTAGACGTCGACCTCGTCATCCGCACGTCGGGGGAGAAGCGGCTCAGCGGGTTCACGACGTGGCAATCCACGTACGCCGAGCTCTACTTCGAGAAGAAGCTGTGGCCCGAGTTCACGAGGTACGGGTTCTACAAGGCAATTCTCGATTACCAGCGAAGAGAAAGGAGGTTTGGAAAGTGACAATTTTCGGCAAATACATCAACTACTTGATCATACTGGAAGAACTCTTGATGAACTTGTCAAACCACCCGTGTAACAAGTGCGGGAAGGTTTCGGACGGCATCCACGTCATCATGTACAAGTTCGTGGATGACCCAAAATCGTACACGATCTTCCTATGCCCCAATCATGTCTCCAGTTTCAGGCCTAGACCAGACACTCACGTGGTCATCCACGTGAGAAACAGCGGTTCTCTGGAAAAGCCGTTCTGGAAAGTAGCATGAGGTTATTATTGACATCAAAACCCTTTTAACACTAGTAGCACAATAATGTCATGTTACCTTAGAAGGTGGTGTCATGAGAAGATACGACAATATTATACCAGATTTTCTTGACGATGACGTGATAGCAGTCATCGAATCTACCTGCCGTTCTGGAGGCTACAGCAAGTCTATGATCAAGCATGTAATAAAAGTGGTCAATCAAATGGCAGGGAACTATGTCTATTACGAGGAAAACGGCTCCTTCCCCGTTCAGAACCAGTTCAAAATCATGAAATACGATGTAGTAAAACTTAATATCAATCAGGTAAATAGGCACAAGCCCTACCACTTTTTTATTAGCTTTGACGAGGAAGCATTCGAGCAGGAAGAGCCAATACTCTTGGAGAAAAACAAGGTAGCAGAGAGAACCACGAAAAGCAACGTCATCTCCACGATATGGGGAGCAAGAGCGTTTTACCCCTCCAAATCCCGTCTCAGGTATGTTAAACTCGAGGTGGCGAACACTATACCAATGAAAATCGGGTTTGTAAACTCTTCTGGGATGGACATCGCATACATGAGGCCCGTTATAATCCACCCCAATACGCCAATAAAAATAAAGCCCTTTTTCGTCGGGGAGGAAAAAAATGCCATTGCCCACTTCGAGTTCATGGGGGCATACATCATGTGGAAATAACTCACTTGTTCTTTACAATCTCCAATCTTCTTAGTTCCACGTCGCTCATACTCCCTATTTTCTCCATCTCGTGCTCCACCATGAGCTCAACAAGCTTGTGGAACTTTATTTTCGGCCTCCAACCCAGCACCCTCCTCGCCTTCGCGGCGTTGCCAACGAGGTGGTCAACTTCAGACGGCCTGAACAACGAGGCGTCCTGCTTTACAAAGTCTTCCCAGTTGCTAATACCAGCCACTGAGAACGCCTTTTTCACGAAGTCCCTCACCGAGTACGACTTACCACTGGCAAAGACAAAGTCACCCGGCCTGTCGTGCTCAACGGCGAGGATCATCCCGTCAGCAATGTCCTCAGCCCAGTTCCAGTCCCGCTTTGGCTCAAGGTCTCCCAGAACAACGTGGTCAGTCAGCCCGTAAGAAATCATGGCAACATGTCTCGCCACCTTCATGCTCAACGCCTCTGGGCTTCTTCTGAAGCTCTCAAAATTAAACGCAATGGAGTTGGTGGCGAACAGCCCGTAAGCCTCCCTGTAATTGACCGTCATGTAGTGGGCATATACTTTCGCAGCACCATACGGCGACCGCGGGTAGAACGGGGTTGACTCGGTCTGTGGGGTCTCCCGCACCTTGCCGAACTGTTCCGAGGAACCGCTCTGCAAGAACCTCGCCTCGGGGCACTTCTTACGTATCGCTTCCAGAATGTTAGTGACGCCCACCCCCGTGACGATGGAAGTGTGCATCGGTTCCTTGAAGCTCACCCACACGTTGGACTGTGCCGCCATGTTGAAAACAATGTCGGGACGCACGTGTTCCATGACCTGGTCGAGGCTGAACGGGTCGGTGATGTCCCCGTGAACAACCTCGATCTGCCCGTAGAGGTGGGAAATATTGTCGTAGCGGGGCGTGGAAGTTCTCCGCACCATGCCGTATACTTCATGCCCCCTCGCTACCATCTTGTCAGCCAGAATGGATCCCATCTGACCGGTTACTCCCGTTATAAGTACCTTTTTTGTGTCAGTCATCAGCAGGGAATTGCTAGCAGAATTAAAAAGCATTTCTGAGCGAGGAGATATTCCCTAGGACTGGTTGTTCAGCAGTAATTTAAGTCCTTCTTTCACTTCTTCTAGAGTATACCAGCTATTATCTATACAGAGGTAGACATGTGACCATCCGTGACTGGAGCAGAATGTCTTCATGCCTATAAGTCTACCCGCCCTTGCCGCGGGAAGGACGTAGTAATGTTTTTCTGCCTGCGGATTGTCTAGGTCATCGAAAACAAAGACAATTATCCTGTCGCTATCCTTATCAGGCTTCTCATTATTCTCTAGTTTAAGCACGAACCCGTTTCTTTTTTTTGACTGTTCATCAAGAAAATCGAGCAATTCTTTGCTTCTAAAAAGTACGAACGTCATGTGTATAATTCATATCAAGAATATAAAAAAATATTCCCAGGAGTAGTAACCAAACATGTCCTCCTCTCCCCAAAACCCTTATTTTGAAGGTGTCCCAACACTTCACTGTGGGAAAGACAACCAAGTTCTGCCCGTTCTGCTTCCACTACAAGCATAGCTGCATTGATCCAAGTCTCCCCATGTTCAAGAAGTGCAAGTACAGTCACGGGAGGTGCTACACGTGCTCCCTTGACAACGGAATTCCCCACTACGCGAGAAAGCCGCCTGGCAACTACGACCCGAGAAAGTCTTGGCCCAAGCAGAAAGGCTTCAGGAAGGAATTCCAGAGGTGGTTCGCGGAAGAGTTGAGAT
>JALUTL010000305.1 GCA_027016475.1 Candidatus Heimdallarchaeota archaeon | reverse complement strand
CAAAAGCAACACTGCTGTCAAGTTCTACTCCACGTGTGTTTACCTCAAAAATCTTCTTACGAGCTTCAAAGTCCGGGACAGGGACATATATTCTTCTTTCAAATCTTCGTCGAAAAGCAGAATCAATTTCCCAAGGAATGTTTGTTGCACCTATTGTGACAATTCGTGCGTTGGGATCACTTGTTAATCCCTCCATGCTCGTAAGCAGTTGAGTTTTGATCCTTCGCATGGCATCGTTTTCATTTCCACCACCACGCGCCTGTGTGAGAGAATCAACCTCATCTATAAAAATTATGCTGGGCTGTTTTTCTTTTGCCATTTCGTATAAGCGTTTTACCAATTTTTCAGATTCGCCAAGCCATTTGCTAACCAAATGGGCCGCAGATATATTAAAGAATGTGGCATCAATGTTGCCAGCTGTTGCTTTAGCAATCATGGTCTTTCCGCATCCAGGAGGGCCAAAAAGAAGAATACCCTTCCATGGTTTTCTTGCACCAGTAAACAAGTCAGGCCTCATGAGTGGAAGAACTATAGCTTCACGCAGTGCCACTTTTACATCAGCAAGCCCTGCAACATCGTCAAGGGTGATATTGGGTTTTTCAGTTACAATTGCATCAGCGATGGCATCATCCAAATTATCATCATCTTCATTTTTTGAGCTTTTACCAGCTGATGTCTTTGATGCCTTTTTCATGAGAGCCTTGAGATCTTTTGCCCTTGCCACATACGATTTTGCACGACTTTCATATGTTTGAACAAGTCGTTGGTTGGAAGTAAATTTAGTCATTTCAACCAAAATTTCTGCAGCCTGTAAATAATTGTTGATTGCATCGGCATGCCTTCCTGCGTTGTCTGCCTCGACTGCGGCTTTAGCAAAATATTGGGCTCTCGCATAAAGATTACTGCTCACGTATATCACCTATTTTTTCACAAATTTATATGATATGCAAATGCGAATGGTAGAATGCAATGGTTCACCCAAGTGCGGGGAACCAGTATTTTGTCCCTTCAGCGTAGGTTTCGTCCTTAAGGGCAATTCCATCATCAACTAAGGCGTTGAGTGCACGCGTGGCCCTTTCAATTGGCCATTTGGTTTTCATGACAAGTTCTTCAAGGGTGAGTTCACCACCTTTTCGCGATGCTAGGCTCAAAACAACTTCTTGGTCTTTGGAAAGATCGACGGTTACGAATTCCACGATTTTGACACCTGAATCCAATTTTCTCAATTGCGGGATAAGTCCAGATTTAACAAGTGTTTCCAAAGATCTTACAACATCATCAGGAGGAACAACTTTGCCCGGACGGCTTTTGTTGATGCGGAGTGTGAGTTCTGCAATGGACATTAATCCTCCTGTTTCCCTGACCGATTGTTTGCCTATTTCAAGTATTTCATTTGCCAATTGATCGTAATAGCCCTTCCCAGTCAACCGATCAATGAAACCGGGCTTTTCTTTCCATTCATACACACCAATCTCATCAGGCAATCCCAATTCTCTTCGAAATTCCGTTATCTTTTGGTAATATTCCTTATTTTCCTGTATTTGCTTGCCATGTTTCTTTTCAAATTGCCTTAACTGCTTTTCCAAGGCCTTATAATTTTCGATCAATTGATCTAGTTCGGTGAGCATGAGCTCTGCTTCTTTCTGTTGATATGCACTTTTCATCCGAATTTTTCTTTCGATATCCCGCAATCCCATAACCTTCACCTAAGTTTCTTTACTTGGCTTCTGAATTCGTTGAGCCATCGGGATGCTTCAAATTCAAGCTGTTCTGCATCCTCTTCTGGCAACACCAAGCTTGGTGATTCCTCCAAAAAGGCCTTTCTCCATCCGTCGATTTCTACGGCTACCCAATGGTCTTTTCCAAAGTTGGGAAATTCTGAGATTATGTTGTACATCTCATCCAATAAGGGGACAATCATTTCGACTCTTGCAATAGACCTGAGACGAAGGACATCAATCAATTCAATTGCATTGGCGACATAGTCTGCCGATTTTGCAGGCATTTCCTTCAATTGGTCTAATGAGAGGGAAGTGTCTGCATCAGTTTCAAGCCCTTGAACCAAATTCAAACGTTTAACACCTTCAGGAAATTTCTCTTCAAGGTTATATTCCGCAATGAATTGTTCAATTGTATACCCCTCACTTTCTAAAGCCATTTGAGCCTTGAAAACATCAGAAATGGCAGCCTTCAATTGTCTTCGATAGAGTGTCTCCTCCACCATACCTCTGTCAAAGTGGGTTGCGAGTTTGTCTATGGTTGCTACAGCAGCATAAAGATCAGCTTTATGATCTAATTGGCTCTTTTGTTTTCTCTTTGTTTGATATGACATATTCCGTTCCTCCTTGTTGTTCTTTTAGAAGTTCTGCGACAGTAAATCTTCGGGCAGTATAATGTTTGAAAAGTCTAAAAAAGTCAGTTTGGTCAATTTCAGCCTCTTCAAACTTATCGTTTAACAATAATAGAAGGTCATCCAAGGCTTGCAATTCTGCCTGCATATCGACCAAAGGGTCAATTTTTTGGCTATCTAAAGGATTCATCCCTTTAGATTGAAGAAATACCTCTTGCTTTTTCCTGCTTTGTGTTTCTAGCTCTGCCAGTTGCTGTTTTAAAGTGGCAATTTCCGCCTGCAACGTGATCATTTCGTTATCAACGGGGGTTGAAGGTTGCGGTGCAGTGCGTATCTCCTGTACAGGTTGACTTCGTCTGACGCCAGCTATCTTGCTGTGAATAAATAGCCGACGGGCAGCACCAATTATGTCCTTAAGTCTGTAGGTAGGTTCCCACTGGTCAAGAATTAGCAAATCCAGTCGTCCATTTGGATTGACATTAGGATGATCTATAATAGGGACAACTGATACAGTGGGCCTGACAACTGGATAAAATTCAGGCAATTCAATTCTTAATCGGATGTCTTCACCAGTTGGAAGACGTCCAACTTTGCCAACGTAGACATTACCAGATGCACCCTCCTGATAGAAAGTCGGCTCATTCTTTGCCAAATACGCCCTTTCTTCTCGGAGTGTTTTCTCAAAGTTGACCATGCTCAATCCAATCAAATATTCATCTGCTACTTAATAAACATGCACAATCAGCAAAATAGATTCCGCGGTATTTTTTCGCGACAACCATGCAATTTACCTACATTATTGGAGATACACAGGTCTATCTTCATCAAAAAATACATCTTCTTCAATAACTTCTTCAAGCGTCAATTGGTCTTCTGCAATTTCTGGAACAGTTAGAACGCGGAATTTTGGCAACTGAAGGACTTTGTCTTTTATGATGATTTCAATCGAGTTCAAGACCTTTTTAATATCGTCCTCCCTTAAGCTGGAAATAAAGTGGACACCATGTGTCGCATCAATGTTGAAGTCATGGGTTTCCACAAATTCCTTGACTTGTTGCTCCAATTGATTACGTTGATTTTCATCAATCAAATCAGCCTTGTTGACAAGAAGCATCAATTGTGCCTGAGGGTAGAAATCGGCAAACTCTTCTGTCAATTTAAGTTGTTGCGCTACGGGGTAGGTGGCTGAAACTGATGGATCAATTATCACTATCAACAGATCGCTTATGTGTTTCAATGCAGCAATAGCCAATAGTTCGATTTCATTGCGCTCTTTCAAAGATCTGTCAAGAACTCCAGGAGTGTCACAAAATTGAACTGTTATAAAACCAAATTTTCGGTGGCCAAAAACCAATTGCTTGGTAGTGAAGGGATATGACCCAATGTTTGGTTTACCGCTTGTTGCAGATCTTACAAATGATGACTTCCCTACATTCGGGACACCTGCCACAACTACGCTTGGTTGGAAGGGATTAAATCCTGGAAGCCCAGAAAGTAGCTGTTGAGCTTTTTGAAGAATTTCCAAATGAGGTTCTGTTTGATAAATTATACTTGAATATCTTCCAAAGGCCGCAGTTCGTATTTCTGTATTTTGGGTTTTGGTGTATGTTCCATCCAATTGGGAATTAAATTCACTTTCAAGGCGTCGAATCATCTCAACTGTGCCTTGTATGGCACCTAATGCTTTCTTTAAAACATCCATTCCATTGGCATGTTTTCTATCACCCAAAAGAATGTTGACCAAATCGATATAGAATGGATGAATTGTATTCAAAGTGGGAAATTTCGAAACAGTTCTGTGGAGCCGATCAGAAAGTACATTGGCGGCAGTGTTTATTCGGTTTCTTTCATGTTCTCGATGTTTGGTCAGTGAATCTGCTCCCCTTCTGATCTGGGGGGGTGCAATACGCATCGCTTTGCTAAACGCCAAATCAAGGAGTTCTTGGGCCCCTTCCACTCGTGGAATTCCCGAAAATGGGTTTTCTCCCGCGTTCTTATGTGACATTGTATTCACACTCAAATAGTTTCACAAGATATTAAGATGAATGGTATTGACATTATTTCACTTGATTTCATATTTTGTGCCAGTTTGTATATAAAGAGCCCTTTCAATTAAATTGCATACATGGTCACCTACTCTTTCAAGAGAACGGATAGCTGACAGCAAATAATATCCGCTCTCAATTTCAAGACCCTGGTTATGAACCAAAGAAAGCACCTGTTCAGAACTAGCTTTAAACAGATCATCTATTTCATTATCGAGTAGAATTGATTCATCGATAGTTTTCTTCAATAAATCAGAAGAAGGGTTTTCTTCAGATTGGTATAGATTGACAAAATGTTTCAATAGCCTCTTTGAGTTGTCTATTGAAGTTTCAAAAACCTTGTATTGATCATTTAATTTCGAAATGTCGGAATCGGGGACATCCAACATCTTTACGAATGCGTTGTAGGCATCCCGCGAGACGCGTTCAAAATCATATATCATACGGAATGAACTGATTACAAAACGTAAATCGTGACCCACGGGGGCTTGTAATGAAAGTATTTTAACTGCTTTGTTTTCCAGTCCATCACCTAAAGAACGTATGGTCAAGTCATTTGTTTTTACATCATTCAATCGTTCTGATTTGGGAAAAGACATTTTTTCCTCTGTAGAGGCCTTGAGAAAGTCAAGAAGCTTCTCTAGATTTTCTTCAACAAGCAGTTCCATTTTCAACATACCGTTTTTTAGGTCATTCAGCATTTCTACCAAGTTTGTTCGAGATATGTTTGCCATATGTTCATCCTCCTTATCCGTACCTTCCGGATATATAATTCTCAGTAAGCCGGAAATGTGGATTTTCAAACATTTCGTCTGTTTTTCGGTATTCAATGATATTTCCGCTGTACATGAAAATGCAGTAGTCAGAAATTCTTGCAGCTTGCTGCATATTATGAGTAACTATAACAATCGTGTACTTTTCTTTCAGCTTTAGGAAAAGGTCTTCGATTTGGTATGTAGATTGTGGATCCAGTGCAGATGCCGGTTCATCACCCAACAGAATTGCAGGGTTTACAGCCAATGCTCTTGCAATGCAAAGTCGTTGTTGCTGACCGCCAGATAGTCCATATGCATGATCATTCAATCTCTGTTCAACTTCTTCCCACAGGCCGACATCCTTTAGAGTTTTTTGAACAATTTCGTCCAATTGAGCTTTGGACTTAATTCCATGGATTTTTGGACCAAATATGACATTGTTGTAAATCGACAGTGGGAATGGTTGCGGTTTTTGGAAAATCATGCCTACCTGAGTCCGAAGTTGGAGAACATCAACATCAGGGGAATAAACATTTTTGCCTTCAACTAGCAACTCTCCAGCAATTTTTACAGGACTGATTTCTTCATTCATTCTATTTATCGATCTTAGAAAAGTACTTTTTCCACATCCCGATGGCCCGATAATTGCTGTGATTTTGTTTCTTGGGATTTGCAGTGAAAGGTTGTAAAGTGATTCAGGAGCTTCTCCATAGGACAAGGAGAAATTTTTGAATTCTATTGCTACATCCTGTGAAGGAAATGTGGGGAATTTTAGTTCTTCAAGCCCACGAGTCTGTTCTTTTCTCATTTTTGAAAATTCTTCAGCAAATTCTTTTGCAGACAATGATTTTGGAAGGTTTAATTGGTTTGACATAATTATCACCTAAAGTTGTCCATGATATGCATACTTCGCACGGATCACTTTACGAGCGAAGTAAGCCATGATGTTAAGCAAGATTACCAGAGCAATCAAGACAATTGATGTATTCAGAGCCCATTGGACACCCAATTGATTTGTTGTAAACAGCAGGTTGTAAAACACCTCAAATGGCATGGCACGAATTGGATTTTGAATTATGCCAGAAGGATATGGGGAACGAGAGAAAGTAAATGCAACTGCTGTTAACAGTAGTGGAGCAGTTTCCCCAATAACTCGGGCAATAGCCAAAATATATCCAGTGATAATTGAAGGGATGGCATAAGGTAGTTTGTGATGTCTGACTGCTTCCCAATTGGTCATTCCCAAAGCCAGTGCAGAAATCCTATGAGTATCAGGAGTAGTTCGAAGAGCTTCAATTGTGTTGGTTGTAATGATTGGAATCATCATAATCCCCAAGGCCAGCCCTCCTGGCAGAATTCCCCTTTGCCAATTGAGAGCTACTGAAAAAGCACCATAAACAAAAAGTCCAACAACAATTGATGGGATTGAGCTTATGTTCATGATACTAACACGGATAATGTTGGCAACTCGGTTCTGTTTCGCAAATTCGGATAAGTAAATCCCTGTTGCTGTGCTTATTGGAAAAGAAATCAGGGCTGCCACCCCCACCAATGCTACAGATCCAATGATTGCGCTATATACACCATACTGACCATTCCGAATTGAGGCAGCGGTAGGGAATGTTATAATAAATCGGAATGACAGCCCTACAAATCCATCTCTCAATAGCAGCCATAAAAAGTATCCCACAATGAAAACGGCGGCAAGGAACAATAACGAAAAGAACCCACCAAATGCATAATCTCGAGCTTTTCTTATTATGATTCTTCTTTTGATCAATTCAGGTGTCAATTCAACCTCATTTGCAAATCGCTGAAAAAAATTGTTAACTTGTGAAAAAATAAAGCCAACTGGGACAAAAATGGTCTCCATAAGTTTGAAAAGGTAGGGGTTTTGGGTGATAATCATATTTGAAATACCCATCACGATAAACGAAATAGCCAACAAAATGAGTGCCAGAATAAAAATTATACGAAATTCACCAGAACCGAACCGGGCATCGCCAATTTCAACTGCAATAGCAGAAGTGAGCGTATAACCAGATCCAAAAAAGTCAAAATGGATAACAGGGCTGTTCCCCAAAACCATAAGGACAACCATTGTTTCACCCAATATTCTTCCGAAGGCTAGAACGATGCTTGCGAAAATGCTTAATTTGGCATGAGGGAAAGATACATTGGTGAAAATCTCCCACCGTGTTGCTCCAAATGCCTTTGCAGCAACTCTTAGATCGTTTGGAGTAGATTTTAGTGCATCTATGCTTATTGATACAATTATGGGAAAGGACATTAAGGCCAAAGCAATTGATGCAGCCAATGGTCCTCTCCCATTTGGCACATTAAAGATTACTTTAAGCATCTGACTGATATAAATGAAAGTTATTAGACCGAAAATTACAGAAGGGATAGCTGCAATGAATTCCAGAACCGGTTGAATGATCCTAGTAATCCGTTCTGGAACAAATTCTGAAAGAAATACAGCTGTACTCACACCTAGCAGTATAGAGAAGATGATAGCTGGAATCCCAACAAAAAATGATCCCCAAATCATTGCCAACGCCCCATATTTTCCTTCGTTTATGTTGTCAGAAGGAAACCAATCGGGTGAAGTGAGAACCTCTATCATTCGAGAGATGTTGATAAGGAATGGCCAACCATAATACACCATGATAAGAATTGTAGCAGTTAAAACTGCTATTGAAAGAGTGCCACAGGTTAAAAGGATAACAATGGCAAACCGTTCAATGAACCTCCGGTGCAACTCTTCATCAGTTGAAGTGATTTGAGAGGCCTTTTTCACTTCTGAAGTTACGTGTTCCATTTTAAAACCTCTTTTTTTTCCAAATCTACATTTGTATTGTTAGCTTTGAAATGCAGGTAAGGAAACTCTGAGTAGATATGAGAAAACTAACAGCGAACTCAGAAGGTTAAAATAGGCAAAGAACAATACATTTATGTGGCAGATTACCCTTCAGTCGCAGAAATCATGCATCAGGCACTTTTTGAAGAAGCAAATGAAGCGGAGTTATTGATTAACGCAATAAAAGTACAGAAAAGGAAGCATGTGATCAAGGATTTTCTATTGATCCGAAAAGAAATTCAAGGGCTTTTTGCCATTAGCTCCAGACATCCTGAATGGAAAGATGTAGAAAAATTTGACATAACCCACTATGACGTTGTCAATGTGATTTCAGCATTGGAAGAATGGAAAAAAGAAGCAAATTCCCACTATGAAAAGTATGAAGGAATTGATACGTTTGAAACTGCTTCGAGAAAGTTATTGCCATTACTTAGAACCTATGGTAAACAGCTCGGAGAGGAGCATTTGGTGTGTGCAGTTTTGGAGTTAGATTATGAAGTAACTCCCAAACTGAAACTTAAACTGATGGAAGCTGGAATCCAATTGGCTACTCTTCTGTATATTTTTGCGATGAAAAAGCAAATGAGAATCCTAACTCAATTAGTCAGTGATTTTGCAAATGAGATATCTGAAGCATACAAGGAAATACCATTTCAGATCAAACAGGGTGACCACTTAATCGAAATAGACAAAGTAAATGAAATCATTCCAGTTGCATTTACTGCATTTTTGGATGAAAGTATTGGACCCCAAGGATTTGTAGCAGACCCCCCAGATTTTGACATTATTTTGGTGTCCAGAGCAATTGTCGGCTCGTTTGCCATCATTGATTTTGAATTGGTGAACAGATCAGAATTTATTCTCAACACAAGCCATCAGGCAATCAATATAGATGGAGTTGAGGTAGAAGGGACATTTTTGTCCCTGTTTTATTCCCGAGCAATAGAAAGTGCAAGAGGAGGTTTTGAGCTCCATTCCATTAACATATTTATCAACGACAAATATCAAGGGCATCTCCTCTCTTTTGCTCCATCATTCAAAGCACACTTCATTTATTTTGGAAAATTATTCAAAGACCTCCTTCAACAATACGATAAAATGCTACCCCAACTGAATGAACAGGAATTGAAGGAATTAAGGGAACAAAGCTGCGAATTTATTCAAAAGTTACGAAGAGAGCTTGCAAACCATGTAATACATAGCAAATAATTACAGATCATCCCATAGATCAGGATTCCCTCGCCGTTTTTTCCTTTTCCTCTTGATTGAGGTCAGATCCATATCATCAACCGTTTCGTCTCCTTGATTTTCGGCAACATCTTCAAATTCACCAATCTTTCGTCGTTTCCGTTTTTTCAATACTTCCGCAATCTCGGGATTTGCAATTTCTTCTTCAGGAATATCAAGCTGAATTGAAGGTGAGGGCTGTTGTGTTGTAGGAGAGTTTTTTGAAGAAGAAGTCAGCATTGCCAATGCACACTGTGGAGTGGTAGGAGTAAAATCGTTTTCGTTTGAAAATATCGCGGCAGATGCTCCTGGCTGCAAAAGATCTAACGATTGAATGATTTCTTTTGCCAATTGCCGAAGCGAAGGGTTCAATTGGCTTTGGTTTTGTGCAAAATGGGTCTTGACTTCATTCAAAAAATGAATTCCAGTATTGAAATCTTTTGCGACAAATCCAGAAATGGCTTGGACAATAA
>JALUTL010000304.1:6597-9718 GCA_027016475.1 Candidatus Heimdallarchaeota archaeon | reverse complement strand
AACCATATCCTTTCGAACCGCCTTGTTTTCCCAAGAGTCGATTGAAAAACAAAGTTCAATTTCTCAAAAAGTCCTATACAAAATATCTCATGCAAACAGGAAATTATGTAGTCATAAGAAGAATGTCCACAAAGGAAGACAATAGGCGCTTAATATGCGCTGCGATTTCCGAAGATAATTTTCCATTCGTAGAATACATAACTTTTGACAACAAGATTAACTTTATTGATCTTAGAAAACGTCCAAAAGAATTGACAAGAGGTTTAGTAAACTACCTGTCTTCAGCATATGTAGATAATTTCATTAGAATGTTCAATGGAAGTACACAAGTAAACTCCACTGATTTCGAGTACCTGCCTTACCCAGATGAAAACCTTTTGAAAGAATTGGGGAGAATCCCATTTGAGCAACAAGTACAATTAAATAAACTCATTCATGAATGGGCTTGCTTGAAAGATGATCAGATCGTAAGTGTCGTAGAAGAGGCAAAATCAATTTTGAAGCAACTTGAAATCAACTATACAATCAGTGATGAAAAAGCAGCAGTTATCCTTGTAATACTTTCAAGAATCCAATCCCAAGATTGGCAAACCGCAACATCGGAACCATATACCATAAACAATGAACGAAAAGGATTTCTCTCTATCATGAAACAAGCAAAAGAACGATTGGGTTATATCTTCAATGACCGGAAAGAGATTAGACGTAAAGCACTTCACCATTTCATCGAACAGGGATTGATTATACAAAATGAAGATAATCCAAATCGACCCGTTAACAGTAGCTACAACAATTACAAACTAAGCTCTGAAGCTTTGGCAACAATTCAAGCTTTTAACACGGATAAATGGACAGTAGAAGCAGAAAAATTTCTGCTTTTCAAAAAAAGTATTCATGAAAAGTTCAAAACAAAGCGAAAATTTCTTCCTATTTCCCTTAAAAACAGCAAAGGGGAAAAAATTGTACTCAGTTTATCCAAAGGCAAGCATAGTGAATTAGAAAAGGACATAATTGAATAATTCACTGCAACAAGCTTTGTGAAGGATCCTATTGTTGTGTTTATTGATGATGCTGGAAAAAACAAGTATTGGGATGAAGAAATGTGTAAATTGCTAAACTTCAACATTGACACACACAGTAAACTCCCTGATGTCATTATCTATGATAGAGCCAAAGATTGGGTATTTCTCTTTGAAGCATTTGTAACCCATGGACCTATTGATGAAACTAGATTGCTACAGCTATACCAAATGTTTGAACATATCAACCATAAACTTATTTTTGTAACAGCCTTTGCAACATTCAATGACTTCAAAAGAAATGCTGACAAATTGGCGTTTGAAACTGAGGTTTGGATTGCAGAATTGCCCACTCATATGATCCACTACAATGGGGATAAACTTCTCGGCCCAAGAAACTTGGATGTCACAAAAGCAACTGACTAAGTATAGAAAAACACATAAGCATTTTCAACAAGGAATTTGTTTGTTACTCATTAAATTGTGAATGTACCAGACCCCAGAAATTTGCTCATACTTCCTGAACCCGATGTACTCAAGGGACCAACATATATTCTTAATGTACCTCCAAGACCGGCACTGGCACTTATGGTATAGTAACTGTATCCCTTGATCACTCCAAGGAAGTCTATGGTTATTGTATACCAACCATCGATATCCAAGCTGACCTCTGCAACCTTCACCCACCAAACATAGTGAGAGCCGCTGCTGTAGAGGTTTGCTGACAAATCAAGAACCAGTTTTCTTAGCGGATAATACTTCCCATTGTATGTGTATCCTTGGGCTGTTGCCTTTCCAGTTACAGAAAATTTGAAATTGAAAGAGAATCCGAACAGTGAGACTCCAGTACTCATCGATGATGAATGAACAGCAGTGGAAACAATAACTTCAGAAGCATCCGAGATACCGACATATACATCTGCCACATCAACAGAACGATCAAACAGATCCAAGTCAATACCTGGACAGGCCAAGCTCATTGAACCTTCCACACCAATTTTGAAATGATAATAGTATCGGCCGTTTATCCAAGCAATCCCTTCGTAATCCATAGAAATTTCCTTTCCGAAAGTAATCGTACAGACCCCTAAGGGCAAAGAAATAGGCATGGTAAGGAAATATTTGAGAACATTTTCAATTGCCCTTCTAAGCAAATCCCCTATATCTGGAAACTTTATTGGCTGTGGGGATACCACCATCGGATTCTTCGGATTTGACGCTCTATCCATGATCTCTCCATAATAATTTACAAAAACAAACCTCAGGTATGACCTGACATTCTCGGCTAGTTCAGGATACCCATTTGAAACTTGATCAAAAAAGTATGCCAATGAAACAAGCTCTGCAACAACTGCATCTGCAATACCTGAAATTGAAAAGACAAGCTTAGAACCAAGACGCGAATGAACTTCAAAGTTGTCGGAAAAACATGAAATCATATAGACCTTTTCACCTGAAGAATCCGCCAACAAAGAGATATCCGCCCACGTAACTAGCCTTCCGCCGAATTTGATTCCAGCCTCACTCCCATGGGCAACTACAAACAAATGGTCAACCTTGCCAAGATCTCTATCCAAAGAGCCAAACATCACTATTGTCGCTGGAGAAATCACTGATCTCAAATCCATTGCAACCATCGATGAAACATAATCTGTCTCGTCATAAAGAATTCCTACTCTAATAGTTCCTTCCCTCTGAAGATCCAACACTATGAGGGAGGAACTTACTGCCAGCAATACCAAAGGAATTGCCATTGTCTTCAATTTCGTGACTTGCATAGGTTAATTCCTATGATCGCATTTAAATTAGATAATAAAAAAATGCATTTGGAAAATTTTTGGGAAGGCAATGCGCGGTTCCAAAAAGAAATAATTAGCTCGTCCAAAGCATCGAACTCTTCAAAATCTCTTGCTCCAATACGTCACCTGAAAAATACTCTCAGTTGTAAATGGATCCCAATATTGACGTGATAATTACATTAATCAACTTACACTTTGGAACAAAAGTCCACAAATCAAACTGCTCTTCCATGTTTGAGGTAATCAAAAAACAAATTTGTATGCCCTACTGATATAAAATTACACTCACGCCTTCGAATATAT
>JALUTL010000304.1:0-6587 GCA_027016475.1 Candidatus Heimdallarchaeota archaeon | reverse complement strand
CACATAGAAAACATCAGTCAATATCGAACCCAATTTTCAACGATAATCTTGACCCACAAAAAAGAAACTACCCAAAATTATAATTACACCAAATCACCACATAGATTAACGGGCGTGTAGCTCAGCTTGGTAGAGCAGCGGGCTTTTACAAACCTACAAGGTTTGAAGGGGCATTTTTTTTGATTAGGTTTCAAACATTCCGTTCTATGCAGATGCACTCCAAAATTATTCAATCATTCTGTTTCACCGTACCAACATTCAAATTTGAAACGATAATTCTTCAAATGGAAACGTGACTGACAGGCAAACCATCCGTGCCATCAGGATCATTACCAAAAAATAGCAGATGAGCGGAAGGAAGGTCTCGACATAGATTATTCCTTCGACCAGATAAATGACGAAAACAAATGCATTGAACTTGAGATCAACATGCCAGGAAGGGGGTACCTCCCAAAAGCAATCACTAAACTTGAAAACCTTGATATGCTGATTGTCGATGACTTAAACCTGAAGGGTTTCCCGGAAGGCATTTCAAACCTGAAAAACCTGAAAACAATTTGGCTTTATGTCATGGCTCCGTTTGAGTTTTCCGAGGAATTCGGCAGCCTTCCAAAATTGGAGTACCTGTCCATCGTTGGCTATCTTATCAAGCAATTGCCTCCATACCTGTTCAGACTCAAAACCCTCCGGATTTTGGCACTTGATATGAGTGAATTGCGGGCAATACCGCCTGATATAGGCAATCTGAAACAGCTTGAAGAGCTGTATATCAAAAGGGGCAAAATCGAAACCCTGCCTGAAGAGATGGGAGAGCTTTCCATGCTGAAAAGCTTGAAAATGACCCTCCCAATGCTAAAGCAGTTGCCGAATGCCATCTGCCAGCTTCCTTCGCTGGAAGAGCTGGAACTTGTCTGTTCTGAACTGACAGAACTGCCAAAATGCATCGGCCGCATCAAAACGCTTACCGATATCCAGTTAGAAAAATGCCAAATCAAACGTCTTCCAGAAAGCATTAGTGATTTGCCCTATCTGAAACTTTTGGGGCTGCATAGAACCAACATCGCAGAGCTCCCCGACTCCATGTTTCTGAAGGCAAGGGTGTCAATGAAAATTGCTGTTCCTGAACATTTCAAATTTCCCTATGAACTAGATCACGTACCGGAATGGCTGTTCAGGATTCCGGAAGGAACCAAAATCATACGGACAGAGTTTGTTCGGGGCAAATACCGTCGGATCAATCCAGATGAAGGCAAGTTGAAACGCTACGAAAGCTTGATTGGAGTCAACCTTGACGCCTTTCGGGTAGGATAGGCCTGTGAATTCCATCTCATTGAACCTCTCATGCCTTCAGCATTTGAAAACTAGACAAGAAATAGAGAAGAGAAATCAACCACTCATGGGCCATCACATGCTAATGACAAATAAACTTTAAGTTGTTACTTTCGCTGTTTTTTTCCTTTTTGGCCAAGCAAAACAAAGACAGTCGACAATTGAAAGAGCGACAGAATCAGGAAACTGGAAGTGGCTTTTGAAGTTTTGCTGTTTGAAGTCAATATGGTTGGCGACAAGGATTTTGTTGTGCCTATCGAGGTTGGATTGCTGGTCGAACTTGTTGGTTCTGCATCGATTCTGAATACAAAGGTCACTCTGCCGATCAGCCCGTTTTGATCCGTGACGTTGACCTTCAGCACATGCTGATCAACTGTTGCCGACAAAAGGGGGCCATGGCAGCTATCTAACTTGAATGTGACTTCTGCAGTAAATATTTAGCTTTTTCAACTATTTTATAGGGATAAACCGAATACAATAGGCATCTATAAGCAAAACAATTACCAAGTCTTTTCTTTCTTCTTGGATTACTGATTTTTTCCTGAACTATTGCAAGAATTATTTATTTAACCCAACTTTTCCTTGTTCTTCCTTTAACCATCGCTGCTATCGGCAGCAAAACCCAAAGCAGCTGCAATGAAAGGTCTTCGGTGATGGTAATCGGTTCTGTGTTTGGTGCACCACTGGCATAACCACCTGCATTAACAACCCCATCACTTATATGAACTCTCAATGACACATCTCCTTCTGCCAAATAGTACATAACTACCTTGAAGACATAAGGATCATCATGCTCGAAGGAAAAGTCATCAAGAGTCAGTGGAGCATATCGATTAGCAGTGGAAGAATTCAATTGAGCAATCAATTTGCTCCGTGAATCCCTGCACTCTGTATTTGGAACAGGTATTGTTCCGTTTCGCAAATTGGAATGAGGGAACGGAACAACTATATCTTTATTTACTGGAACAATTTCAGTGAAATTCTGATCTTTCCCGCTCGTTTCATTATAAAAATGCCCATGGAATATCCACTCAAAGTCATAAACGAATGCAGTCTTATTGGAGTAAGCCAAGACATCATCCAATGGAGCTTGATTTTCATTGAGCAGAATGACCAACTTGAAATCGGAGGCATTAGCCCCTTCAGGCAAATCAGTCATGTTTTCAATCAACAATGTTGTTAAAGGGCACAAGACACCAATATCTTCGTAATATTCCCAGGCATCATTCACTGTGACATTGAAGGATTGGTAACCAGAGCCATTGAACTGCAGCACGTAATTAAATTCCTGTGAAGGAGAGCCATTCGCCACAGGGACTCTCACCACAAGGGAAAGAAGCAGTATAGTTGCCATTAAACCCAATGATTTTCTCATCTTCCATTCCTCCTAATTTGGCGACCAACCGGAGCCGGCATTTGCATTCTTCCCATCTGACACTCCTCGGTTGTAGGCCTCCCAGTAGAGCTCGTCCACATGCACCATGCCCCAGCCGTACCTATAGTTCCAACCGTTCTCCATCGAGTGGGCTGCACCCTTGAGGAGCGCATACACCAAGTCTGCTGACGGATCCTTGTATTTGTAACCGGTTGATGCATACCCCATGTTGTATGCAAGATGGCTATAAGGCTTGCGGCTGCCAAATAGGGAGTGCTGAAGCTTGTCCCGGTGCTATAGACCCATGCATCTTCATTATAATTGACCACAGGCACTCCATTGCCGGGCATGACAAAATCCAAGGCACCTTGATCTGAACTTGTGCTTGCCCCATAGCTAGATTGCAGATTTGATTGTAATGCTGCACCTGAATACCACCCTTTTCTTGAATACAGATCATTGACAGTTACATCATAACAGTAAGTGTGCCTCCATATTCTTGTACATTTGGAAACTTTTCCTCCCCTATTTTCGTGATCGATTGACCCAACAAAATATGCTTTGGGATGCTTCCCGTAGAAATCATCCTTATGATTTTTTCCGTCATTGCCAATGGAATCAACCATGAACACCCCTTTAGCATGCAATTCATATATGTCATTCCAAACATAAATCTGTTCATCAGAAGTTTTTGTAGCCTTGATTATGATGTCAATATCATAAGTGTCAACATTTTTTATGATCCAATCCCATAATTGACCGTTTTTTGCTATTTCAAAGCCAACATGGTCTATATTTCCTTTGCCATCAACAGATGGTAGATTGACAAAAATTATCTTCACGTTGTTGACGATGCTGGTCAATGCACTGATTGCAGCAAATCCATGATTGAATTTCTCAGGCTCTCGATGGCCTAATTTCTCATTCCATTTTTCTCTAGTTACGGGATAGTATAGCCATTCTACCCAACTTCCGAACGATCATCTCCATAGCTTCCAATACTAGTAATTGATGCTAAGCCATCCGGATCTCTCAAGTTATAGGTGGCAGTAGCAGATATTTTATGATGTCTACTTTGAAGCCGTAATACCCGCTTTCTAACTTCACCCATTGGTCTACTGACAGCCCGTCATCCATAACGACAACCGTTCCCTTGTAGTCGCCATTTGCAGGGGCATATGGAAGCCATTTGTCGCATCCGAAATAACGAAGGGCCGCATCGTTGCAGTTGGCGGCGTTTCCTGCGAGCCTAGTGCCAACAACTCCCTGAGGTACATACCAGTTGGAAGGAGTTGTCATGCTTACATGTTCAAATACCACAGAAAAATTAGGCATAATTATGGTCGTTATCAAAAGAATGCAATAAAATTTTGTGAATTGCATGTATTGTGGCACAAAAATAAAAAAAAACTTTTTGAAATATACGCGAAAAAATACTCGGGCTGTACGGAAAATTAGTAATTCAAATACCAAAGGTATGAAAATTAACAAAATTGTGCAATTCTGCTTCTTCTGCTAAAACTTGAACTCTGCGTTTCCAAAAAACTGATCTTAACGCACTTAGACAGATTGAAATTGTATTGAAGGATGGAACAACCATCACCATAGGTGCAATCATAACGGAAGAAATGTCCATCTATCTCCAAATGCTCAACCGAAGAATTGAGTTGTTCCAGCTCGAGCAGTTCTTGCAGGACGGCAGGATTCCAATCGTTGATCCATCTAGAATACCTGAAAACAGCAACGAACCGGTCTTCCTTTCCATTGTCAATTCGGAGGATGCAACAGATATTCAAAAAAGGCTTGCTGTCAATGTCGAACCTAATGCATTCATCGAGCTGAAACCCGATTCGAGGGAAATTCGACTTGGAAATGGCAAGAGGTTCGAATTCGGATTCGAAGTGTTCCGGCTGGATCAGGCCGGAAATAAGGTTCGATTGGCGAAACAGCCATTTGTGCTCGACGAGAATCGCATCGCACAAATCCTTGCAGAAAATGTATATGATGAATTATCACATATTTTGGAAGTCTATGTCAGTAGAGGAGAATATAACAAAATGATCAAGTCTATCGCTTCACTGATGAGGAACTTCTCCAAATTGAGGAGGCTTTGGTATTCCTTGAGCAACTCATCATTGCGAGGGAACTCAAGGAAGTTGTTCACCCAATACTTGATGAAATCACAAAATTGCCTGCATGGAACCTTATGGCCAATCGACTCCGGGAAGTCCAGCTTAATTTGTTGACCCGGGATCCACCTACCGGAACCATTGGACTTGCCACCAACATTATGAAAATTGACGGACAAGAAGTCTATGTCCCATTAACAAAAGTATTTGATGCCAGCGGCTACAATGCACGGGTTCATATCGAAAACTTGTACGTGAACAGACCCGGATTCCCCTATGGATATGATGATTTCAATCTGCGTTTTCTTGATCCCTTCACCCTCCAAGGAAATCAAAAGGCTTTGAGAGACATCAACCCAACCACGCTTGACGAGATTTTTGGCCTAGCCGACATTGATCTGACTCAGCAACTTGAAATGTTCCATATTGTGTTGCTGGCGGTAATGGGCCTCAGTTCAACGAAACATTCCGGAACTACCGTCTATCTGGCTGATGGAATGTTGCGAACCATCAGAAAAAGCGGGAGTGACAATAAAATTGGCATGACATTCATGAGAAATGTCCCAGTAGATCAAAATGGATTCTGGGATCTGGAACTCATGCTGACAAGGGTTGCCGCTAATAGGGATTATAGCTTTACAACTTATGGTAACTCCCTAACAGTGGGATCAGTTTTTCAAGTTCATAAAATCAATGTGGAAAATCTAGTTACAGTAAATATTCGAATCAAGGATCTGGGTGAATTTACCTATACCTATCAGGGAGAGTACATTGCCCTGACAAAGCCGGCTTACAGAAATCTGATCACTAAGATTGAGCAGGCCGCTGGAATGACACAACTGAATAGGCTCCTTGATGTGGAATTCAACAGAATATTCTGGAAATATCTTAATAATGACATTGAAGACACTTCCATCTTTAGAAGAATTGATGGCACACATGATCCTGATATCGGGCACTTTCCGTCTACATTTAAATTGAAAATTGGAAAATGGCTTGAACCATTGGAAGGGTATATTGATGAAACCTCCAAAAAAGCAGTGTTTGACGCTTTGGTTGAACATTACGGTGATGCGCGATCCATCAACAGCCGCTCTCTCATGATCCATTATTTTGACATGATCATGGAACACCCCGAAAAGGAGATCAGCCTTGTCCTCAAGAAAGAACGAACCCCAGAATTCGCATATCTCTTCGGATCAGATGTTGATCCCACAAAACCCTTCCGCCTGTCGGACATCAGGCTCAGAACAAAAGAGGTGAAATCTCACGAGGCGCCTCATGAATTCTTTAAGGAATACATAGTTACTCAATATGGTGCAATACGCCATTACTTCGAAATGATTAGAAGGGAACTTCAGTATGACCTTGATGATTATGTCCACAATATCATCGCATTCATTGAGAACCTTACACCATACTATGAAAATTTGGTCAGGAAAGACCCTGTCGGAATTTTCCAGATAGCTTCTGCACTTGCTCATCCCAATACCTATAGGGCTCCCAACGGAAAGATTGTCTCCGTTCATGAATCAGGGTCACGCAAATGGACTCCAATATTCGTCAACGTCGGAAATGCGGATAGGGCAACAATCAGAAATAGGCTCAAGAACATCGACCTCTTCAATCAGCTTGAAAAACAGCAGCAGGGGATGGTCGTCCAGTTTGTTGAATCTCTCAATTTTGACTTCTACACCATCATTGATCAATATGTCCCCAAAATGCAGAAAAATCATAATTGGGCCATCAAATTA
>JALUTL010000303.1:8789-9738 GCA_027016475.1 Candidatus Heimdallarchaeota archaeon | reverse complement strand
GCTTGAAACATTGATGTTTTCCCAGATCCCACATTTCCTACAAAAAGAGTGATATTTTTTCCCATCCGAGGATCGCTGAATTTAATATTTTGATGTTCATATGGGCCAAAATTATAAAGTTCCAATTCTTTTATGATTAAGTTTGGTTTGCTCAATCTCAATTCCTCCCCCTAATGAGTTCAATAAGCTTGTTTCTAAATCCACTTTCATTGGCAAGAATTTCATTTTCTATGGCTTTTTGTATAAGAATTTTGATCATCTCTGCCAACTCCCTCTCAATCTTATTTTCCATGAAAAATCCTTCAAGGATATTCAACAGGCTTAAATTCTCCAACTCCACAAAACAATTACCTGTGCTGTTTTAAAAGTGCTTCGATTTTCATTTGGCAAGAAACTGAGTTTATTGCATATTTTATGAAAAATTCAGTCCTGGCCAATTCATGGCTTTCCAAAAAATCTGCAACTTTCCTTTCATTGGCCCGCAACCATTCGCTTGGAACAATCACCATATCATAAATTTCAGCACGTTCATATTTACTGACATTTGGCCTCAATAGTCTTCCCAAACGTTGTATTTGCTGAATTGGTGATTTGGCGATTGAAACAAATATGGCCCTTTCCAAATTTGGGAGATCTATGCCTTGATCCAAACATTTCATGGCCAGCAATGCGTTGATGTCTCCTTCCTTGATCGCGTTCAGCAAAGAGCTTCTTTCTTCTTCCATTGCTTTCCCGTCAAAAATTCCAAATTTCAGTTGATTATACTTTCCGATGATGCTTTTCACTTTCTGTAGCTGTTCGTTATCCTCACAATAAATCACAAGATTGCTTAGTTTCCCTCTTTCCTCCAATTCGTCCAAAATTTCTTTCAAGGTTTCAACTTTGTTTTCTGCTTTTTTTAGAATTCGTGAACGTCTCATATAATGTTTTGTTAGCTGCTCTGCACCGT
>JALUTL010000303.1:0-8779 GCA_027016475.1 Candidatus Heimdallarchaeota archaeon | reverse complement strand
CATCTTTCAATGAAAATACCTTACGCTTTTGTGCATCTTCAACAGTTGCACTTTTTTCCTTCTGCAACAGGATCTCTATTTTATTGTTGATTTCCTTCAGCTCTTGAATCTCTTGATCCGTTAGATGTGTCTGGAAAAAATGATATGTGTACTGTATCAGAAATTGATGCTCCTGTGCCTTTTTGAGATCAAATATATATGCGTCATGCTCATCCGAAACACCGAAATAATCGTAAAGAAAGTTGGTTCCGTCCATGTCAAATGGTCTTATCGGAGTGGCTGAAAGTCCTATTGCCCATGGAACCATTTCTTTGTTTCGTGACCCTACAATTTTTCTAGGCAACGGTGATCCAAAAGTATGAACTTCATCTGCTACATGGAACGTCTTGAAACCGCTTTGATCTATTAATGGAAGTACCCCCTTCATGGAACTGTTAGTTGTAATGATAAATGTATGTGTGAGGTGTGATGTCGCAATGACGTTCTTGAAACGATCTGTGATCCTTTTTTTCCAGTTGCCTGCCTCACTATGCACCAGGAACACAAAATTCGACCATTGCCTAAGGACTTTGACCCATTGGGTAACCAAAGTCTTGTCAGGCACTGTAACAAGATAGATTATGTGTTCCTTTGACCCTGACTGTTCCAATTCCAGAAAATGGTTCCTTATCGCAAAAATCGCAGTCAACGTTTTCCCTGAGCCGGTTGCCATAGCCAAAATGCCATTGTAGCCCCTGTTTTTGAGATACTTCACTGCCTCAACTTGATAGTCCCTAGGTGCTTTTTTGTCAACTAATGTATCGTAAGTGTCTTCATCATATCTCCACCCGGAGCTTATTTTTTTCCTTATTACCTCTGAAAGTATTTGTTGTTCAACCTCTTTTAACCGAGAAATGACCTCCTCTTTTGAAATGTTCTGGGAAATTTGAACCAATTTTTCTTTTACTGCTTTGGGAAGCGGAATTGCTCGAATGCCTTCCTTCTTTCCCTCCCAAATCTCTGAAAACCGTTTTTCATGATTGTCTATACGATCGTTCTCCGTTTCCCCCCTCCAATCACAAAAAACATCAAACACCTCATAGTTGCTTGCCAGTCCTGACTGTGTCTCATTGTTGGAACCGATAAAACCGATCCTATTGCCATCAATGTCTTGAAGGATACCTATTTTCGTGTGAAAATATCCAGTTAGGTCGGTTCTTGATGTAATTCCCACCTTGATCTCCAACTTGTTGTTTGCAACCAACCAGGCCAATGCCAACAGATTGCTTTGAAGGATTACATCATTCAATGGGGAATTCAGAAGGTCTAGCCATTCACACGATATCTCCTCTTCAAGCTTGCCGCTTTCCAATGCAACCAGAACCTCTACATCTTCCTGTTCCAACTGTGAACCACATATCAGACGTATTTTGCCTCCATTCTTAATGAACTGACGCAACCCGTTGCCCAAATTGACCAAAACTTTTGATGGAAAGTAACCTGTGATCCGGTCATACCTGATTGCCCGTGACAATGTTGGAATGTAGAAGTCTGCAATTAAGTCAGTCTCACTCGAATCATAGATCTGTTTGATATTTAAACTAGGAAATGTGTCTTGCCTCTTCAACCAGTTTGGAACTACTTTGAAAGATAAAAAATGATTCCATCATTGCAAAGGCACCAAAATTCTATTTATGATGAATAATACTATTCCAGAACCTAACAACGCTTCATTCATCATCTACTCCATTGGAATTCCATTTCCCAAAAATTTTCCAATTGAAGGTTTCACGCTGCGTTTTTATGCGCATTTGCTGTTTTTTCTTTAGGCTCAATGCCTATGGTGATAACATGAAAGCCTTTAACAAAAAAATCATTATGGCCTTTCTTCTCATTGGCCTTCTCATGCAATCGCATGTCGCATTTGCAGATACTCCTACCATTCAAGGGGGAACCGCTGACCATTTGCGTGGCGGATCAAACAAAATCAATATTGGTGCATCTGCAATAAGTGTCGAAATCATGACATCATCCTCAACCGTCATCAAAGAAAGTGGAATGTGCGGACTTGTTGATCTGGTAAGTGGATCTGCAATTTCCATCAACATTGGCTTCGGTGCAGGATTTGATGAAGCTTGGGATAACTTGGCTCTCTACAGCGCAACTGCCTATATCGGTGTCTATCGCTATGGTTCCGGTTACATCTCGACAAGCAATGTCTTGCCTTACTCTTCAGCAATTACCACCAGCGAACAGGGAACTGATGGTGAATCAATCAGAACCGTCTGGAAAGTAGGAAGTTTTATCGCAGGATTGGTTGCCAACCCTGCCCAAGGTGCTGCTTTGGGCATCATCGACACCTTCATCAATCCTCAATCGCTCTCTGTCGGAACCGATGGAAACTTCAGAACAACCTATTGGAGTGCAGGAAGTTTTGACCATTGGACAGGAAAGGGAATGCATTGGGAAGGGTCAATCAGGAACCTCCGTGCATCAGATTCATACAAATATGAAGTACGCATCTGGGTTGATTGGATACACGAAGGAAACATTGATTATGGATATGTCGATTCCACATTCTACAGCTTCTTCATCAATGGAAAATGGAGCTCCCCATCATGCTCCTCTGGCGGCGGCGGTGGTGGTGGTGGTGGAGAACCACCTAAAGTCCTACCATACTGAAATCCTGTCCAAAATTGCCCCACCCTAAAGCGCACCTAACAAAATACAAAAAAACCTTCAATCAAATAAGACATTGGCATACGTGCCAAAGAGCTATTAGCTCAGCTTGGTTAGAGCGCACGGCTGATAACCGTGAGGTCGGCAGTTCAAATCTGCCATAGCTCATGAAAGTTTTATAATTTTTGATTTTCACAGGGTGTTCTTGTCTTTTACAGTATTTTTCGGATGATTTTTCCTGCAATTGCAACCCATGTGTCCTTGTTGACTGTCTGTTGTTTTGCGAGCTCCTGTTTGATTTTGGGCAATGACTGCAAGATCAGGTTCTGAATGTCCTGAAATTCGTCAAGTGCTGTTCTGGTCTTGCTGATTGCCTGTTACATGATTTTTTTCTGCATTTTCGCAATTTCACTGATTTCTTGGTGATGTTTTCCCAACATGGTTTCTATGGTTCTGTCTACGTCATCCTTTATGGCAATGGGCATTTTGAAACGATTGTAGATGAATTCTGCATCCATTGGCAATATCCTTCCGTCAGTTGCCAGATATGCTGAAGGTGGAATGAAGAGCAGGGCGGAAAGGGCGGCGAATGTTTCAAACTCGAAATCTTCGAACTGATGGTAGAACGGTTTTCGTCCTCTTCCTAGGGCGTATCTGAGGTATCTGAATGCCTTTCTGTTCTGACAGATCTGGGAGGTGTCGAGCATAAGTCGTTTTGTCATGAGGTGTGCGCGGTAGAGCATTGCCCCTTGTACGTTATGTACCAATCCGAGGTAGTCTTGCAAGTGAAACTTGTCCTTGGTGATGAATTCGATGTCTGATATTGTGAATGGCTGTTTGGTGAATTGAGGGTCGTTGGTGAAGAACGGCAGTATCTCCTTGTCATGGGGTGGTTTGAGATGCAGGTCGGTTTCTTGCCAAGGATTGTGCATGATTGCATCAAGATACCAGAGCATCCTGTTGTGATCATTGATTGTGATTGCATCGAGCTTGACAGATTTGAGTTTCATGTCAATTTTCAGCGGATTTTTTCTGAAGAACACATGGACGTCCAAACCGTTTGGATGGTTTGCTTTGAGCTGATCCAGCCAGTGTTGAGCAACTCTGTCAATTTTTTTGATGGATGCATGGTTCAGCATTTCGTTGAGCGGGCTGAGGAAGTTTCCTGCAAGTGCTTGGGGTGCACTGAAATAAATGAGCTCAGCTATTTCCTCAGGTTTGCCACCATTGTCAAGGAATGTCTGTATTGCCCGGTAATGTGATGTTGCATCGTTTGGGTTTGAGAAGTAGTATCCATCTGCGGCGATCCATGCCTTCCTGAGTGCATCAGGTGGTGGGGAATTGTTGTATCTGCTGAATCTGTTCCTGATTGAGGATGATTTGAATGGTCTGTTCAGGGTCGGGAACGAACCTGCCACATCATAGACGATGTCCTGATTGGACAGGGTGAAGAAGACATTCTTGATTTTCGGCTGGTGGGGGACGCTGACGGAACTGATATATGGTGGAATGGCCAGTGCCTTGCCTGCATATTCACTGAATTTGGCTTCATCATGGAAATAATCCCTGAGTCTTCCCATGTGGTACAGGTCGAAATGATCTGAACTGATGACTATCGGCACGATCTTGCCACCCTCGGTGATCTGCGGCACTTTCCTGTGTTCCTCGATGCTGAGGGCCGCCTTTGATTCGGGAGAGAGCAGTTCCACAAAACCTGCAAGTTGCTTGAGCTGTGGCATGCCGTTTTTTCTTCTGTTTGCGGACTGTTTCGATGAGCTGCCGCCGGGCTTGTCCGAAAGCACGGGTGGATCGAGAAAGTCCAGTACCAAATCAGTATACCTGTAGCTGTAGGCCATATTTTGGACCGAGAAGTCATTGAATGCCCGAAGTATGATTCTTGTTGTTCCTCTGGCAAGAATTCCTTTGGTGATGCCGAATTTTGCTCCATCAACATAGGCTGCTTTCAATCCATAGTCCGAGTTGCACAGGATGTCGTCCAGCAGCAGTTGTCTGAGAATATTGCGGGCTACCTCTGGCAGTGTGTCCAGGCATGCCTGCGGTGACACTGTCGAGGAGGTGAGCAGGAATTGCTCAATGCTGTTCAGCTCCTTTTTGCTGATGACATACTGCTTGCTTTCCTTTTTGATCTCTTCAACAAGCCGTTGGAGTTCAGGAAGTACATGGTGTTCCATGAGGTTCAGAAGCGTCTTTTCATTGAAGCCGAGGAACACGGGGATTTCCTGCGGATCCGCAGGATTCCGTTTCAGCTCGAAGCCCAACCTGTACTTCCCTTTGGTCAATTGCGGAGTTCTGGCCTTGCTGTCCAGCATCAGCCAATAGTCATTTCCTTGGTAGATGAAGGGCAGTGCATGATTGTGCGGAGCGCTAAATTGTGCAATGGACACACCGGATTTGTGGTAATGCTCGGGATTGTAGCTGATCACTGTCCCTGACTGTAGGAACTCCTCCAATGAGGCAGTGTCCAAAATCTGCTGTGCCGTCCGAAAGTATGGCAATATTTCCCTTTGAATGAAATGGTCTATGCCTTGGAACTTTGGATGCAGGCCGACAATCTTCTCTATGCAGGCAATGACATTTGGGTTCAGCCCTTGCCTGATGGCACCCTCCGGGTGGGGGAAGAGAGTATTTTCCAATAACCATCGAACTCAGCGGCAAGGAATTGGAAGTTGAACATCTCATTTCCGAATTGCAGGACATCTTCGGCAAGGGATGGGTCAAGCTCAAGGAATCGCTGGTTCAATAGGTCAGTAAAGGCAAACAGATCGCTTTCGATGCGCAGGGCCAATCCTCTGCCAAAGCTGTCCAGATACTTTGTCCCGTCTGCATCAGTCTTCATGAACTGCCTGTAAAACTTGGAATATGAGGTGCCGTTTTAGGTTTTGGCTTCATAGACATAGACCCACTGCTTTCTGGGCTCGTGCTGCAAAACTGCATGCAGGATTTCGATGTCCTCTTCAGTGAGGGGGAGATTTGCAAACAGTCCCTTCCAATTGTCTTTCAATTGCTTCATGATCTGCTGAAGATTCACGCTTGCCACAAAATCCGTGCCATGGTTGGCCGACTGTCCCGATGCCACCCGGCGAAATGTCACTGCCTTATCATACAGAATTCTCAGGGCTTCCACATGCTTTGGCTGGAGTTGATCGATTATTTTGTCGGACAGATGCGAATACGTCTGCCTGAGTTGCGGTTTCATCTGTTCCAAAAATGGCATATCCAAAGAGATGGGTGAGGGCAACAGTTCGTTTGTTTTGTAGGGATTCCTGAATGAGTTTCTATAGTTCATTGATGATGCTAGCTGACATACAAAGAGATGGAGGCCGAAGTCGTGATCCATGACTCGGCTGACAAGGTGGTGGAACTTGTCCGACCAATGGGGATTCAGTGCCGAGGTAAGCTTCTTGAGCTCATCAAAGCTGTTCATTGCCTTGATTTGCCTGTCCCCAATTTCTGTAGCAATGGGGCGGATAATGTACATGCAGATTGATGCAAGAGTTTGACTGTTCCAAATGCCGAACAGCTCACGAACATTCTTGTCAAAGACAAACGCCTCGATTGGAATTTCCGCCAAGGTCTGTGCAAGCATGAAGAATCGTCTATAGGCAAGTTCCTCAACTCTCATGCCGTATTTCTCGGACATTTCCTGCATTTTGCCGTCCAACACTGTTGATGCGTATGCCCTGTAAGCCTCCGGGCTGACTGCAATGGTGCTTTCCGCTCCAGTTTTACATGGCATTAGCCTGAGCTGCGGAAAAGAGGCAAGAGAAATGTTTATTGGATGCACGGCATTTGACCTTGCATTATTGGCCATTTTTGCATTCCGTTCTATTCCCTTTGCAATGGGCTATTTAAACCCATATTTCATTTGACACGTATTGGAGGTGGTCATGGTTTCCGGAAAAACATCTCTTTTCGAAGAAAATGCATCATTTAGCAAAATAGAAGGAGGCCGTCCAAAAAACAGTTTAGTTTCCCCTCCAAGCATTGTGATTGTCTATCCCTCCAATGGCAGACAAGTACCGATTGCCCTCAGCCCCTTTTCTCAACTTAGGCTAAAACCAGCTCATTGGATCAATGGATGTTGGGTCAGTCAAGAAGGTGGTTCACAGACATCGCTGGATCAGTTTTTGGTTTCGGAGAAAACTGATGAAATGACCGCATACGTTCCCCACGAGCAATTGACTGCCTATCTTCAAACCCTGTTCGCGGGAAGTGCGCTGAAAGAAGCCTTGAGACATGGTGTAACTGTAGAGGAATTGGTCAAACGACGGATTATTCAGTTGTTGGATCGCCTTCAGGGGTGGAATGCTCAACTGTTTGCTGAAAATGCCGGCATCCAGCAATTGTTCAACATTACTGATGGGGAGACATTGAAGAACCTATTTGAAAGGGTGATTAAGGTTGGTGTTCGCAAGGTGGGTCTGGTAATAGATGGACAGAAACTGGATTTTGCCACGCTTATGGCACTTCCGACCTGTGCGCCCCAATTTGGAGGGATTTTCCAGAGCTTGAAGAATGGTGTTCCTGCCAAGGGCATACCTGCAAGCTTTACTGACAAGGCGTTGTATGTGTTCATTGCCATTCTTCACCATGAATTCGGGCACAATATCTTTCGTTCACAGATTTTGAGGGATCAACGGCTGTTGCTGTTCAACTACGGCACAAACTTCAGGCCCAATCAACAGTTGAAGGAAATTTTTGGGAATATCCCTCGAATTGTGGATCTTGAAGTGACTCAGCAGATGAGCCACCTTATTCTCGACCAACTGGAAATGCACATGAAGAAAAATTCGCGCCTGATTTTGCCACAGCATTTGAAACGTGCCAAACGGATGTTTTCAGTTGCACCTGACAACATGGAACGGCTTGATCGGTATTTGCAGATTCTTGAGAATACGTATGCCATGAGTGTGGTGAAACGGCTGAATGCCATTAGAGATTCAGACAAGACTGGTACTGACCAAATGATTCTTGTTTCATTGGATGAAGATGTCATGGAACTTTCTGCTACATGCCCAGAACTGTCGGCACAGGAGGCAGAGGTGATCCGGTTGATCCTTCAATGCGACTCTACACCTCACCGACTGATTTTGGTCGAGGACAAGAAATCAGTGAAACCGCGAAAATCCGATTTCCTCTCTTCAAAGGAACTTCCTGCTCCATCAGGGCAAATGATTGAAATGACCTCCCTGAGTGATTTTGGAGTTGGGCATCTGCTACGGATGTTTACGGACAACAAAAGGTATGTAAGGGCAACTTTTGCAGGATGGCTTGGTGCCACTGGTTGACCCGAGAAGGATTGCTGAAAACGGCAGCAAACCCGTGCACTTGTCAATTGCTCTCCCTTCTTCCATACCTTATGATCAGCGCAGGCTGCATGTAACAATTACCCCAGATTCTTTTATCGTGTTGGATGAAAAATACCGGCACATTCAGACTGCCCCTACAGGATCGCTTGTGTTTGGCTTCAAGGTCTACACTCTGGATGGCAAAGGGAATCCCGTGGCAACAGCAGATCAGCCGTTCATGTTGAATGAGAAGGAAATTGTCGAAATATTGATTCTTGATGTGAAAACACAGTTCGAAAAAATCCTTGATGTGTATCCCCTGCGCGGAAAATACACAAAGATGATTTGTTCTCTGAAATTCACGAAAAATGAAATTGAAGCAATCCATGGTGCATTGCCCCTGTTGGATGCAATTCACAGACGGGTGGCCGCCAAAATGTCTGTCTCTGATCTGCTTCAACAGCTGATTCATCACAAAGCATGGTCACTGATGGAGAATCGACTGAGGGAAATCGTACTTGATTGGCTGATTCGTCCATCACAGGATCAGGCAGGACTTCAAAGCAATGACACTTTTCCAAGCTTTCTGAAAAGAATTGAAAACATATTTGCAAGTGGGACATTTGTCTTATTGAGGATTTGAATCGATTGTAAAATGGTGAATTTGACAATTTGGTTTAGAATATTGTTTTCAGTAAAATCGTCAATTTCAGATACAATTTCAGATTTTCCTCGAACTTGGATCGCAATTGTTTTTTGAAAATCTATGCGTCCAGAAAATTTATTTTGAGCGATCTTATACGGAATATACC
>JALUTL010000302.1 GCA_027016475.1 Candidatus Heimdallarchaeota archaeon | reverse complement strand
AAAATACCCTGTCCGGTTCCTCAACTATGGAATAGAAATCGAATTCAACCTCAACCGCCTGTATGCCATGCTTTATCGGTTATTGGGATTGGATGAAAGCCCCTACAAAAATAGGGCAAAACAATTGGGACATGGTGTAGTCACTCTCTATATGCCACCCCTCCAACCAGATCAACTGATCCAGGAAGATGAAAAAGCTCTCCAAAATACTGTACCCATAGCAGAAGTGACTGCTGAAATCAGGGAAATACGCGAAAAATTTGTCGAAAACCAAGGCAAAAAGGGAAACCAACTCTTGAGTTCCATTCAAAAGCTTGCCTCAAGTAAACTGGCACCTGTTGAAATTGAAAAACAAGAACCTGCACTCCCTTCTCCGAAAAAAATGAAGCTTTTTGAACCCAAAGCCATATTGAAGCAAAAACACCCTTCATTTTGGGATTTGTTTACTGAATGGGAAGCAGACACCCTCAAAAAATTGCGATTTCTGATTTGGGAGGGAAAACATAAGGATGCAGAAAGACTATTGCTCATGATCCTCAACACAAAAATCAGTAACCCATTGCGGTTTCAGATTTTGTTGCTCAAAATTCTCAATGACATGATTCTGATCAAAAAATACGGGGAAAGTGTATCCAGCAAAAAAGAAATATGGGAAGCTTTAGAGATATGGGCAGAAAGTCTTAATGACACCCAGAGGAGCTTGATGATACAATCTAGAAATTACTTATTGCTTAAACGGGCCTATGGCACAGAAATGCTTTTCGGTTCACAGGCCGATGGAATCCAAAAGCTTACCACATGGATAAGTGAAGAGTTCAATTTTGATATCGTCGCTCTTCTCATCTTCAAAATGTTCAACGATTTGGAAACTGATGACCATGACCAAATCAGAAAATACTTTGATATCCTAAAGCGTATGCAGACCCTCAACCCTGTAGACCAATATAATCTCTTGGCCTTGGAATATCTTCTGGAAAAAGAAATTGACAGAAGAAAAGAAATCAAGAAGAGACTTGACGCTCTGGCAAGGAAACATGGCTATCCACAATTTGATGAAAAGACCTTCCATCCTCTCTTCTTTTTCTGATGAAAAACTGCAGCCACCAGGACAAGAAATGAGGGGGCAATTGTCAACCCCGGTGCATCAACCTCTGTGGCCATCATTGGAGAGGCACGTGAAAGATAGAGTGAATAGTTGGCAGAACCACTGTCAAGAGCAAAAATGACAACCGAAACATCTTCAGGCCTTATGGGAGAATACAGCAGGTAGACAGGAGCATTGCCACCCGGATAATTGGTGTACTTCCGCCCTGTCAGATCAACATTTCCTATGTCTTTTCCGTGGACAATTGATGCATAGACATTGCCCACAACGTATGCCTCCAGAATATCGCCCTTTTCCAAATGCATGCCATGATAGACATGGTATTCATTGCTGACCCAGCCAGCCCGACCGTCTCCCACAACCACACCATCATAGCGATAGCCAAAATGATCAGTAGGATCACTGCTATTGTATCGTTCCACCTTCAAACCATTGGTCTCGGAAAGTACATAGCCGCTTTTCAAGACAGTAGATGCACGACCTACCAATTGTGGAGAATAGACAGTCACATATACCTCATCCGTGTCGGGCCAAAATTTGTAGGTATGGTTTACATCCCGACGAAAGCTGTAATCATATGTATCAGCAATCACCCAAGGCAAAGACAATGAGGTATGGATCGCCTTCTCTATCGCAGGAACAAAACCTGTCCGAGTAACAAGCATGTACTGCGAGGCACCGATCCAATTCAGGGAAAGCTCAACTGACTTCCCTGAGACCCCAGAAAGACGATAAGTATCAAAACCGGCTGAAGAAAGCTCCGTATAGTTGGCAGGAAGAACATTCGGGCGAGTGCTGACATTGAACTTGTAAAACGAAAAAGTTCGTTCCAAACGACTCTCAATTTTCAACAGAAATTCATCACCTTCATATGCATCAATTAAACTTTGACTGTTGAATTCATCAGTCAAAAAAAATCCACCCAAAGATTTTGTACCATTTGCATTCATCAAAATAATCATGAGGCTACCAACACCTTCCATCTGAACATCCAAACGAAGAACAGAGCCATTGTTCACCCGCAATCGATAATAGTCCCTAGTATCACCCCCTAAATGATCGATAACGCCCCGATATGAACCAGACACAATTTCCTCTGCTGAATCGACACTTCCCCCCACATCATGGCCAAAATCACCATCTGCATAGCTTTCAGACTTCTGCATTATGCCCAACTGAAACCAAGCACCCTGACTGCCAGAATTGAACAAATCAATGAATAGACTGGTTGAAAACTTGATCTCCACCAACAAATAACGAGGATACCCAAAACGAAAGCCACCAATATAGTTTTCTGCAAAAACGTCTTCTACACTCTCATTGTATACGTTAAGGGACAAATCATCCGTCCCATTCAACCAAATCAAAAAAATACCGCTTTCGGCCTTAAAAATAAATGAACGCGAGTCATAGGAAGCCAATTCACCAGAAACAACTCCAACACCGATTTCTGTCATATTCTGACCGTCAACAGAAACAAATGGCATTGCCAACAGAAGCACTACCAAGGCCAGAGCACGCATGATGAATTAAATTAAAGTGTATGTAAAAATCTTCCTATATTCTGTCTTGCCATTTGACTGATATGATACCTATATATCGCCAAAACAATAATGTGAGTGATTTAAGGAAATATATGGTTCAGTTCTATTTCTCTGCTTTCTCGTCACCCAACAGTTCCTCTTTGGAAATGTAGTTCACCAATGCCCTTCTGTTGATCCTGGCAACTTCAACTCCAGATTTGAGCAATGCTTCCCTGAAGCCATTGACCAAACGGCTATGCATGTTCCGATAGGCCAGCATAGCAGGATAGAATGCTGGAGCTATGACTATGACAACGCCTATCGTGAAAAGGAAATAGACCACCAGAAGGGTGACCTGATCCGTAAATACATTTCGCAGCACAAATTCACGATCCAACATGTGATAGCCAAGCACCAGCCCGGAAAAGACAAGAAACCTGTCGATATAGTCGAATAGATCTACCTTGGTTGTAATGAACTGTCCGTTTTCCTGCAATACCATGATCCGTGCATCTTCTGTCACAAGGTTTATGGGCAGATACAGACCAGTTCCAATAAACGCAATAAACATGGACACCAGTATCAGCAACACAAGGGTGAAATCGTTGGACTGCTCGTTTCTGAAGGCATCAAGCACATAATATAAGGCAATATAGAACAGGGAAACATACGTCAGCACAAACCGTCTGGAAAAACGCAGCATCTGCCACAGGTTCCGATAGTCCAGATCAGGTGCCTCCAACCGAATGAAGGCGTTATCCACCTTCTCAGAAAACAGAAGCCTTGCAAGAATACCGGAAAACTGAAGTAGATCACTTTTTCCGTCTTTTGCGGCCCTGATAGGGGTGATGTAAAGAACCTGAAGAAGGAACCGTGTAGACGCTGCCCAGAATAAGCCCATGAAATACCCGATCGGGATAAGTGCAGCCACTGCCCCTATCAGCAATGTTGCATCAGTAAACGTAGAGGTACTGTCAAACTGATTGAAAAAAAGGGCAACATAGTCGGCAAAAAGGTAAACCAGATCTGCTGTCACAGCAAAAGATGCCAGCACAAACAATAGATCAACCAAAAGGTTTGCTTGCTTGACATCCTGACGGAACATTTCCTTGATGTCTCGTTCAGAGGTTGCCTGCATTGCCAAACCTCCTAACAGCATTTCTCCTTCTTGCCGGCAACAGCAGAGCCTGTGGCAACTACACCTGTTGCGGCAGCGGTACCTTGAGCAGCCCGTGGATTAGTTATCCTGCCGTAGGTTGGTGGAATGTCGACATAGTAGTTTATCACCTCGACGGTAAGCTCTTCTTTAGAAGTTAAATGCTTGAGCTTGTCCGTATACACAACCAAGCCATATTTGTAATTGTAGTTTTCAAACTCCCATTTGTCTTCTATGGCACCAACTGTTGCCGAATAGATTAGATCCTTGCCATGGGCAGTGGTCGTACTTCCAGCAAAGTTTGCTTGGGCACTTACTTCTGTTTCAACAAAAACTACCGCTTTCTGAATTCTGGCACTGGCTCCAACACCTACATATGCATTCCATGACGTTTCATCTGTAAATTCCTCGGATAGGGTTATTGATATGCTTTGTGTGCCCGTTCCCTGAGAAACAGTTGACATGGGAGTCATGAACACCCCATCATCTACAGTCTCTGGATTGTCTTTTGGAAAGTTCGGATCAGTTTTTCTCATGTAGGTTGTTGGGTCACCAACCTTGTGTTTAAGAAGTGACCTAATATTGTATTGAGGGAAGTTTTCGTCGAAATAGTCAACCTGTACCTTGAATTCCTCAGCTTCCAAGGGTTTCCAATAAAACACCTCTTTTCCGATGTTTGCTGGATCAGGATGCTTCTTTACTTTATAGGTGGATTGAATCCCATAGGCCCAAAGGAAGATAACGGAATCTTGCGATCCAGAATCATATGTCCTCTCAGTAATGACGGCGTGTGTCTCACCTTTGGAAAAATCTGTTCCACCTCCACCAAAGACCGATATGCTAGACTCAAACTCTGCAGTCTTTAAGAAAAGGGCATTAACTTCCATGTTAAAACCAGCCCTCACACTTGCCTCAACCGAAAATCCGTAGGATTCCGTTGTTGACCTTGAAGATGATTTGGATTTGCCAAAGGTTGTCGAGGTGTCATCAATGTTTTGGGAAATGCCCTGTTTGTAAGGAGGAGCTGCCATAACGACCAGTGGTGTAACGTCTATTGTTTTGTACTGGGTTCTAACATGCTCAAGTTCAATCCTTCCCTTGAAATTGCCCATGGCAACATGAATTATTTTATGAACATCCTGTCTATGGAAACACCCATCACGCTCATGTGGACATGGCCCTTTTTCTTTAGTTTCATATTTTTCAGGGAAATCAAGCAATTTAATTACATTTGAAGACCAGATACTAACCTTGCCTAACTTGCATTTTTTGCTTTTAAAGGTTTCTTTGAAATCACTATCTTTAGCGCTGTCGCAGACTTCTTGCTTGAAAAGATCATATCGAATGATAGTAGACCCACGGGTTTCGAGAACCTCATATTCCGTGTCCTCATCAAAGTCAGCCACAAATATATTATCAAGCGGCTTAAACCCGTGATCCGGAAGCGCAAAAAACCTGGTCGTCTTGTCAATATGCTGGTTTCTTTCAGTAATGTATGAAGTTCAGGGAATGAATAGATTTTTAATGGGCTGTTGACATTTCTCCAGTCACCTTTGCAATAAATTTCCATTTTTTCGTCACCGTTGGCATCTGCTATAGCAAATGGCAGATAGCATGGTTTATTGTATAAGTGGTAGATTTTTGATCAAACCTTGTACCAGTCCAGTCAAAAACAATGTATGACCCGTCAGTTGGTCTGTACCAAACGATTTCATCTCCTGGATCATTGTCCAAATTGATTATGTAAGGGTTGAGAAGCTTCCCAGGATAATTCATTTGTTTCCAACCAAATCCCTCCTGTTGCAATATAATACTCTGTGCACTCCATTTGTTATAGTTCGGTTCCCAAGCATAGTACCTTAGGGCCCGAAGAATAACTTCATCGCGTCCATCACCATTTGCGTCAAATCTTACAGCTTCAGTATAAAATTTTAACCTATGGTCAAAACAATATCTTGTATGAGGGTCACCCCAGAATGTCCGCAGGTTGGCACACGTACTATATGAAAATAAATATGAAAAAGTTGAATGCACTGGTATAGATATCCAATAATTATATTGCCTTTTCCAAAAAATAAGCCCCCACTCTCTATAAATATCAAATCTAAACCATTCTATTTGATTTACGGTACGGGGATTATGCTTTAGCAACAAAAGCTCATCTGACTCATCATTGTCAACATTGACGGCTACAGGAGTTACCATGGCATAATCATTCCTTGGGAGAAGAAGCAAATTCGATGCAATAGTTTTCCAGTTGTTATTGTTCTGCAATTCCTCTAAATTTATGCGAACAAAAGTACTGATGTAACCCTTAGTGGGATTGGTATAATCTCTGTAGACACGGACACGCAAATCCTTACCAGTACTAAGAAAATCCCCTACAGTGATTATTTCGTGTCTCCCACCTTCATAGTTACGTGCATAGCCATCTTTAAACTTTTCTTGGCAATAGTTCTTCTCCAAATCACAATGACCCTCCATTAGATAAGTGGATCGGTAATCTCGCGAATCAAAACCGTCTTTATAATAGATCGGACGTGTTACAGCATAAAACTCCCTGGTCCAAGCCAGTTGCATTTTATCTCCCTGTTTTAATGGAGGAACCCTTTGATCCGTGTTCAGTTTAGGGTATTTTGCAGCCACCTCCTTTTCCTTTTTGGTAAGCTGATCCGTCAATGATTGGTGTAACTTCAGCTTGCCATCCTGAGAGGGAAGTCCGTTATTTGCGTTCTCGTTTGGATTTCCATAACCTGAATGCGGAAGAACAAGGAAACCAAACTGTACCAAAAACAGGAGAACAATCAATCCTCTGATGTTTCGTGAATTGATGAATTTTTTAGTCATTTCTCTTCATTCTCCTTGCGGTATGCATCATTGTCACTCCCGAAAACGCAAGAACCACAGTGGCCATGGACATGATCGGAAGTGAAAGGACAAAAGTCCTGGTAGCTGTTGTATTGATAGCGATTTCTGTAAGATTACTAGAGACTCTTATCGGTTCTCGGGTCTCATTTAAAAAGCTGGTCGCATCAAAAGTTTCAACGGTGCAATTGGCAGTCCATTTAGAATTCTGCGTAAGAATAATGCCACTACTGTCAAATACCGTAAAATTCAAGGTAAATGTTTCCACACTAGGTGCACTAAACAGGTAACGCCATTCCGTAAATGAATAGAAGTTACCAACATTGAGAACCTCTTCTACATTGGCGGTCACGTTTCCCGTTGAGTTGAAAACAGTAAGGGAAATCAACAAATCGCCCGAGATGTTGTAGTTCAGAAATGAAAAATAGAGTTCAATTGAATCATTACATCCGTTCCCGTCAGTATCTATGAAGTCAGAAAAATAGTAAAGCACATACGGATCACTCGAGATGGCACCTTCAAGCGTGACATTTTGTGAATGCTCAATGAACTCAAATGCTGAGCGGTCCATTATACTTACATTAACCTGAAACAACCCTGGATCCCAGAACGGAAACTCATATGAGGATGAAAATACTTCATTTGCATCAACAGTAGAGTTGAGCTGATTAAATACGAATATGCATCCTCAAATGTATTGTTTGTCGTGTTCAACTAATAGATGACAATAGTAAGGTCGAACAGATATGATTCTACGGAAGTGTTGAAAACGACCGAAGGAACAACTGCAATGCTCTCATTCAAATTGTCCCCATTTGAATTGATTTCCTCGATTTCAAATGTCCATGAGTATTCAACACCTTGGTCAACATGCAAATATTGATCATTCGAACGTTCATATACCGCATGAACCTGAGTGAAGATCAACATTGCAAGAAGCAAAACCTGTAACAAAATGCTTTGGTGCTTCACCTGATTAAATTAAGACAGCGGTTATTTTTTTTTGTGAATTACATCTGCGGGCGGTTATACTAGTTACAAGAATGTAGTATACTAAAACTCCTTGTCCTGAAAACAGGAATTTGAAAATAGTAAACCACCATACTGTCTTAACACGATTTTATTAAAACAAATGTTTCAATAAAAATGTTTTATAAATATTTCGTATTTTTTACATGTGTGTAGCGTGGAATTATTTTGAAAAGAAAATAGTCAAGAATCAAATCCAATAGACCATAGCATCCAAAACAACAGTTTTGCTCCCGACAGCTCCGACATCTCAATCAGGTTCAAAACATTATCAAGTTACATCTTTCCTATCGTCTTTTTCAGAAATCAATTTACAACCCATCCCCTGCTAATGAGACCTCAAATACAGAAACATGTCTGCGGAAGCCCAGATCACAGCAGAAAAAACATACAAAGGGCCAGCATTTCCAGAAGAAAATCCTGGTTTGAAAAATAAATTCGATATGAGTAGCTCTTATGACGTATCTCAAAAATAAGAATGTCAAAAATAGCCCTGCCCGGAATTTCAAGCCTCAGCCCACAGGATAAGGGTTTTTGAACCGGGGTCAACGGATCCAAAGTCCGCTATGATTGGCCACTACACCACAGGGCTATTTCTGAATGGAGATGGTATTTTGATTTAGAAAAATGTTTCGATGTTGTTGTTTTGATAGGTGATTGTTTTTGGTGATTTTAGATGATTGAGTGAGGGCTATAGTTGTTTCGGATTTGGGCAATGTTTTTGAATGTTTTTGTTGGAGGGGATTTATGGAGAGTAGAGAATCT
Source organism: Candidatus Heimdallarchaeota archaeon (assembly GCA_027016475.1). Lineage (GTDB taxonomy): Archaea > Asgardarchaeota > Heimdallarchaeia > Heimdallarchaeales > Kariarchaeaceae > WAKA01. Next base: position 1,310 of record JALUTL010000302.1, on the reverse strand, counting down.
TCAGTGAGTGGTTACCGCATTGTATTTTTGTCATTGACAGTTTTTCCATTGGTTTATTTGCTACTTTTGAGTTTATTGTCTTCAACCAGTCGAGTTGCTTCACAGCCGGATTCGACCTTTGATACGCTATTGCCAGTGCTTCTATTGTTGATTGCTCCAATTGAAATCGGCATAGCCTTTCTGTACTTTATTCCTAGGGCACTGGTCTATACGGAGAGAGATCCCACCAAGGAAAACTTGGGTTCGTCATTTGGTCTGATGGTGATTGCCTTTGTGTTGCTGGAATCGGTTGGCATCTATGGTCTTTTGATTGGGTTGCTTCATATTTTTGTCACAGGGACTTTTACATTTCTTTATCCAAGCATTTTCATTGGGATTTCCTTTTTGGCCAGCCTTTATGCCTATGTCACGTATGTGCCTAGGCTGTTGGATTTTGCGGAAATTCACTTTTGAAACTCTAATTTTCACAAATGATAATCATTGTTTTTTGTTCATGTTTCGGAATTTCATTGATATCTTTTCCCACTTTTTTTCGTCACAACCGAAAAGTTTTTTTTATTTTTCCCATAACTCATGCTTTCAATAAAGCATTTCACCGGTTTGTTCTTCATAGGTATTTTGGTGATGTCCGGGGTTGCCCCCTTGCTCGCCGATACCTTCGACGTTTCGAACACTGCCGTCTCACCCCTTGTGATGCAGTTCGGAGGTTCCGTGGAGGAGATGACTGCCATTACGAAACTGAAGTCGAACTTTCCTCGCGCTCGTGTCGTGGATTTCTCTGCATACGACAGGATTGTGGCCTTCAAGGGGCCAATCATCTATGTGGGACACAGTTCCGTTGAAGGAGTCCAATACTATGGAAAGATAGTTTCGTGGGATGTGTTGGCAGAAATGATCAGCATTTCCAAATCTAACAATCATTGTATGCTCCGCTGTGAAGCCAATAAAATCATGGAACTGACAGAAGCTTCAGGAAAACAAGTGTTTGCATTTGATCAAAAGATTGATGCAATTTTTGGTGCAAACATTGTTTCCATGTTGATTAGCTTTTCTAAGTTCTATTGGTTAAATAGATTTGTCCGTTATAAAAAGATAGTTTTGGATCCGTCAGTTTCTTTGTTTTTGGCATGGAGTAATTCTGAAACAGCATATCATGGTTTCACTTTAGTGGCTGGACTGGCTACAGTTATTTTTCCATTAACCATGCGAGCGTCATCTGATTTTAGCAATAAAATTGGTGCAATAGCATTGCGGGCAATTTTTTGGAATACATTAGGTGCATAACTGGTACAATTTATAGAAGCCTATAT